>NZ_JAGPBB010000121.1 GCF_018063565.1 Rhodoferax sp. | reverse complement strand
TAATATACATCGTATAAAGTCAAGTCACCACGTTCCCTTGGGCCGCATACCTCGCACAAACGCGCGGATGATCTCTGCTGATTCCGTCCGACTGACCCGTTCTGCGAAATCCAGGGCGTTCAAACCCTGCATGTTTTTCAACAACGGATCTGCACCGGCTTCCAGCAAAACCTTGACGGCCTCAGGTGTACCGTACATGGCTGCCATCATCAGCGGCGTCGTGCGGTTTGGCGACTCAGCGTCAATGTATGCATGTTCCTCCAGCAACAACCGGATCACCGGCAACTGGCCGTTGGTCGCTGCGTAATGCAACGGCGTCCAGCCAGGCTTATTGACATCAGCATCTTTCTTGATAAGCAACTGGCAAAGCTCAAGGTCACCCGCCAAAGCCGCCATCATCAAGGCGCTTTCATCCGCTGGGTTGCGTTGTTCAATTCGGGTCTTTGGCCAGTTCAGCAGCACCCTGGTCACTTTCGGCGACGGTGATTTGATGGCAAGCAGCAAACCTGGTACACCGGCAGGATTGACCGTGTTGGCATCAAACCCGCGCTGTAGAAGCCTTGCAATCAACACCTCGTCGTCGAGTTCAATGGCCTTGAAATAGTCCTCGTAAGAACCAGCATTGACACATGAAAAACCAATAAATACAAATAGATAAAAGGCTTTTTTAATGTAATTTATCAGCATGAAAGAACCCCCTTGAACAATCTTTCAAAGTTCCGGCTGGTGATCTCCGCCATCTCCTCCAACGGCAAGCCGCGCAGTTCGGCCAGATGCTGGGCTACTTTCGCCACGTACGACGGATTGTTGGTTTTGCCCCGGTAGGGCACCGGTGCCAGGTAAGGACTATCGGTCTCAATCAACAGCCGGTCCAGCGGCACCCATGCTGCCATAGCACGCAAATCCTGTGCACTCTTGAACGTCAGAATACCGGAAAAGGAGATGTAAAACCCCAGATCCAGAGCCTGGCGCGCAGTGTCTGCATCCTCTGTGAAGCAATGAAACACACCGCCAGCACAGCCCGCAGAACCGTTCTCGCCTTCGTCACGCAAAACTGCCAGTGTGTCCGCCGCGGCATTGCGGGTGTGGATGACCAGCGGTTTACCCAATTGCCTGGCGGCCCGGATGTGACAGCGAAAACGCTCGCGTTGCCAGTGCATATCAGCCACACTCCGACCGTTGAGACGGTAGTAGTCCAGCCCGGTTTCACCAATCCCCACCACCCGCGGCAGGCTGCCAAGTTGCAACAGACCCTCAAGACCCGGCTCCTGGACGCCCTCACTGTCCGGATGCACGCCTGCGGTGGCCCACAACTGCGCGTGCTCGGTCGCCAGTGCATGCACCGCCGGGAACTCCTCCAGCGTGGTGCTGATGCACAAAGCACGTCCCACTTGTGCCGCCTCCATGGCACGCAAAATGGCTGGCAGCTCAGACAGCAGCCCGGGAAAGTTCAGGTGGCAATGGGAATCGGTGAACATGCAAACGTATTACAAGGTTTGAGAACTACGGTCGGTGGCGACAAAGCTACTCAGGCAGGCCTCAATTTTCTGTTTGAGCGCCAAAGATTTCTCATCTTTGGCCAGGCGAATCCCCACACCTTGGGTACGTCCACCGGTGGCATTGGCCGGGGTAACCCAGGCCACCTTGGCCGCCACCGGGTAGCGCAGCGGGTCATCCGGCAAGGTGATCAGCACGTACACCGAGTCGCCCAAGTCATAGTCACGCTGGGTCGGGATAAACAGACCGCCGTCGATCAAAAACGGCATGTAGGCACTGGCCAGACCAGGCAGGTCCTTGATGGCGAACTGGATCACACTGGGCCGGGGCACCGGGGTTTTGGCGGTGGGCGGGCTGTTCATGTCTTTGAGGTGAGGGCAAGTTGTGCCTGACTGATCAGCGCTTCCTGCATCAACCCGGCGTTGAACGGGTGCTCCACGGTGCGCCGGGCATCACTCAAAGTTCTGGCCCAGCGACTCAGGCTGTGCCAAGAGCTGGCCTGGGCCAGTGGCGCCAGCTCGGACGGTTCAAAAAAACGTGGTGCCGCATCGGCCTTGAGCACTTGCAGGTCATGACACAACTTGTGCAATGCATCCACCAATTGCGCTGGTGTCCAGTCTTTGAACCAACTCACGTCCCCCCGCAAGACAGCGAGCGGCAATTGGCTCCAACCGTCACCCAGCTGAGCGAAATGCACGGCATCCTGCACCCGGCCACCCGCTGCGCGCAAACTCAACGCCGCCTGCACCGGTGTCAGGCCCTGGGCGGCCAGCCAGGTCAGCGCCTGGGGCTGGTCGGGCCAGACCATGCTGTGGCCCAAGCAGCGGCTACGGATGGTGGGCAACAACAAGTGTGCCGCTTCAGTGGCGAGCACAAATTTCAGATCCCCGGCGGGCTCTTCAAGGGTTTTCAGCAAGGCATTGGCGGTGATCAGATTCATGCGTTCAGCCGGAAACACCAGCACCACTTTGCCCCGCCCACGAGCGCTGGTGCGCTGGGCAAACTCCACCGTGTCGCGCATCGCGTCGACCCTGATTTCCTTGCTCGGCTTGCGCTTCTTGCTGTCAATGTCGTCTTGCGCTTTCTCGCCCAGGGGCCATCCCAGATTCAACAACGTGGTCTCCGGCATCAACACCGCCAGATCCGCGTGGGTCAACACATCGATGGCATGGCAGCTGTTGCAATGCCCGCAGGCACCCTGCCGGTTCGGCTGCTCGCACAACCAGGCGCGCGCCAAAGCCATGGCCAAATCCAGTTGCCCCAAACCCGAGGGCCCTGCCAGCAGCCAGGCATGACCGCGCTGCAGCAGCAGGGTTTGCAGCTGCGCCGCGATCCAGGGTGGCAGATGCGTCACGACAGCCACCCACGCTGTTGCACCGCCTGCAACACCGATTGCCAGACATGTTCGCGCAGGTCATCCGCCGCAATCCGCGCAAAACGCTGCGGCTGCGCCTGCAGCCGTTGCACGTAACCCTGGCTGACGCGCCTAAAAAACTCAACTGGTTGCGCCTCAAATTTGTCCGGTACCCGACTGTGGATCAGCCGCTGCGCGGCAACCTCGGGTGCCAGTTCAAACCATAAAGTCAAATCGGGTTGTCGAACAAAATTGCCCTCTGGCGCAGGTACCATCTGCACCAAATGCTCTAGATATTGAAGCGTTTCAAGGTCAAAACCACGGCCACCGCCTTGATAGGCAAAGGTGGCGTCTGTGAACCGGTCACACAACACCACCTCGCCACGCGCCAGCGCTGGCTCGATTTGCTGTTGCAGATGGTCGCGCCGTGCGGCAAACACCAGCAAGGCTTCGGTCATCGGGTCCATGGCGTCGTTAAGCACCAAGGTGCGCAGTTTCTCAGCCAGTGGCGTACCGCCGGGCTCCCGCGTCAGCGTCACCACCCTGCCCTGCGCCACAAAGGCGTCGGACAAGGCCGCGATGTGGGTGGACTTGCCAGCACCGTCGATGCCCTCAAAGCTGATGAATATCCCGCGTCTGGTCATGGGTAAACGGTGGCGGTCACTGGCCGCGCTGAAATTTGTTGACGGCACGATTGTGCGCGTCCAGATTGTCACTGAACTCGCTGCTGCCGTCTCCGCGCGCAACAAAATACAGCGCACGACTGTTGGCCGGTTGCGCCGCCGCCAACAATGCCGCCTTGCCTGGCATGGCAATCGGGGTGGGTGGCAAGCCGCCACGGGTATAGGTGTTCCAGGGGGTGTCAGTCTGCAGGTCACGCCGGCGCAGATTGCCGTCAAACGCCTCACCCATGCCATAAATGACGGTCGGGTCGGTTTGGAGCGGCATCCCCAAGCGCAGACGATTGACAAAAACAGAGGCAATCAGCGTCCGGTCGCTGGCGCGGGCCGTTTCTTTTTCAACGATGCTGGCCAGGGTCAACAGCTCGGCCGGAGTTTTGAGTGGAAGGTCTGACGCGCGCGCCTGCCACGCCGCGGCAAGATGAGCATCCATGGCGCGCATGGCCCGCGCCAGGAGCGCCAGATCACTGCTGCCCTTGGCAAAGGTGTAAGTGTCTGGATAAAAACTCCCCTCGAACGCCTGCCCCGCCCGATTCAGCTTTTGCATGATCACATCGGGCGTCAGCGCTTGTGTATCGGGCATCAGGTGCTCTGATCTACGTAGCGCACCAAGTACCTGGCGGGTGTTCCAGCCTTCCACCAGCGTGACCGCTCGCAGCGCCTCGTCACCGCGCACCAGTTTGGCCAGCAGGCCGCGTGGTGTCAGCTCACCGGTCAGTTCGTAACTGCCAGCTTTGATCTGACGCGCCTGGCCCGACAGCCGGAACCAGGTATACAGGGCAGGCGCCGAAGTGTGCACACCGGCATCGACGATCGCTTGAGTCACGCCGCGTGCAGACGTGCCTGGCTCGATGGCCAGGTCCACCACCGGGCGGCCAAGCGGCATGGGGGCGTTGAGCCACCACCAGCCCAGGCCGGCCGCGCCAATCAACAGTGCCAGCAGCACCCCCAAAACGGTCAATACACCACGCACAACCCTGCGGCCTCCAAGAAAAATAGCAGCGCATCATAATCCGCCCCATGACAAAGACTTCTCTTCACGGCGTGACCCGACTGACGGATGTTGGGCTGATTCGGGTTCAAGGCGATGATGCGGCCAAGTTCTTGCACGGGCAATTGACGCAGGACTTTGTGTTGCTGGGTATGGCACAAGCGAGACTGGCCGCCTTTTGCAATGCCAAAGGGCGGATGCAGGCCAGTTTTATCGGCTTCAAACGCAGCGCGACCGACATCCTGCTGGTATGTAGCCAGGACGTTCTGGCACCGACCCTGAAACGCCTGAGCCTGTTTGTGATGCGCGCCAAGGCCAGACTCAGTGATGCCAGCGCGGAGTTTGACGTGTATGGGCTGGCCGGTGAGACTTGCATCCAAGCGATTCAAACTACAGCTGTCAAGCTTGACGACATTTGGGCTAAGGCCGATTTCGAGTCGCAAACTCTGGTTCGACTTTACCCGGCAGATGGAGTACCACGCGGGTTATGGGTGACACCGGTGGGCAGTGCCAGCCCTGCTGGCCCGGCAATGGCAAACGAGTTATGGGCCTGGAGCGAAGTGCGCAGCGCCATTGCCACCATCACGGCACCTGTGGTCGAAATCTTTGTGCCCCAGATGCTCAATTACGAGTCGGTCGGTGGCGTGAATTTCAAGAAGGGCTGCTACCCCGGCCAGGAGGTGGTGGCGCGAAGCCAGTTTCGTGGCACGCTCAAACGACGCGCTTATCTGGCGCATTGCACCACCCTGCTGCAAG
Organism: Rhodoferax sp.; assembly: GCF_018063565.1. GTDB lineage: Bacteria > Pseudomonadota > Gammaproteobacteria > Burkholderiales > Burkholderiaceae_C > Rhodoferax. Next base: position 2,974 of record NZ_JAGPBB010000121.1, on the reverse strand, counting down.
CGGGTGAGCCACTGTTTGTGCCCGACGAGGCCAGTCAGCCTTGCGGCTCCGTCGTGCAGGCCGCTGCCGCGCCAACCGGCGGATTTGACGCGATCGTGTCGATGCAAATCAGTGCGTTTGAGGCAGATCAGGTGCATCTGGGAAGCGTCGGCGGCCCCCGGCTGAACCTGACAGCGCCGCCCTATGAATTGCTGGCGGATGTATAGACACCACATGAGCCGCACCATGAACCACGATGGGCTCGTTTGCCCGCAGAAAGGTTTGCAATGAAATCCACCACTTGTGCCCTTGCGTTATGCCTCAGCACCGGTATTGCCGGTGCCGAAGTGATTGGTGATGTCAGTACCACCTTCAAGCTGCTTAGCCCCAACGACAAGGTCGTGGTTGAAGTGTTTGACGACCCCGAGGTGGCGGGGGTGTCGTGTTACCTGTCACACGCCAAGACCGGGGGCTACAAAGGAGCCATGGGTTTGGCCGAGGACACCTCCGATGCCGCTGTGGCCTGCCGTCAGGTTGGGCCGATCGGCTTCAAGGACAAGATCGATCAGCAAGACGAGGTGTTCAACACCCGCTCGTCATTTTTGTTCAAGCATGTGCGGGTGGTGCGAATGGTCGATGTCAAGCGAAATACGCTGGTGTATCTGGTGTACTCCGACAAGCTGATCGATGGCAGTCCGAAAAACAGTGTGACCGCAGTTCCGGTCCCGCTGAACTTGCCAATTCCAGTTAGATAATTTGGTAAAAATGCTATCAAGCGCTTATTCAATAACGCTTTATTGCTATTTATTTTTAAGTAGACTGCGTTGCCGCATGGCTTCATACAAGCAGATGCCACTGGCGACCGAAACGTTCAGGCTTTCCACCGCACCCCGCATCGGAATCGACACCAGTTGATCGCAGGTCTTGGCTGTGAGCTGGCGCATGCCCTCCCCTTCGGCACCCAGCACCAGCGCCACCGGTCCGGTCAGATCGGTCTGATACAAGTTCTGTGTGGCGGCATCACTGGTGCCGATGATCCAGATATTGCGCTCTTTAAGTTCATTGAGCGTGCGTGCCAGATTGGTCACCATCAAATAGGGGACGGTTTCGGCGGCGCCACTGGCCACCTTGGCCACGGTCGCGTTGATACCCGCGGCGTGATCCTTGGGCGCAATCACGGCATGGACGCCGGCGCCGTCGGCCACCCGCAGGCAGGCACCCAGGTTATGCGGGTCGGTCACGCCGTCCAGCACCAGGATCAGCGCTTGTTCACGCTCTGCTGCGGGTTTGTCGATCTGTGAGGCTTCCTGCGCCTCGAGCAGCTCGTCCAGCGAAGTCACCTGCTTGATCTCTTGTACGCGTGCTGCCACACCTTGGTGGCCGTGGCTGCCGCACAGGCGAGCCAGGCGCACGCCATCGGCTTCAAGCAGCCGTACACCGGCTTCGGCCACCCGATCCACAAAGGCGCGCATTCGGGCGTCGCGGCGGCTGGGGTCGGCATAAATTTCCATAATCGACCGGGGCGCGGTCTTCAGCCGCACACCCACGGCATGAAAGCCGAAAAGGACTTTGGGGTTGCTCATGGCGGGTATTATCGTCGGCACGCTTGAACCAAATCGATGCGTCGACCTGACATCGCATCCACCAAAGCAGGTCGTGTCATGACCATGCCAGCCACTGGCACTAAGATTGCTTCATTCCGACGATATCCAGGCCATTGGCTTATTGGCCATTTGGGGCTTCCCACACGGGATTTTTGAGACCTTTGTATGACCATCCACGCAGCGCTGAACCACGTCACCCACTACACCTACGACCGCCTGGTCAACCTGGGGCCGCAAGTCATTCGTCTGCGCCCTGCCCCGCACTGCCGCAGCAAGATCATCTCCTATTCGCTCAAGGTTGAGCCCGAGGGCCATTTCATCAACTGGCAGCAAGACCCGTTTGCCAATTACCAGGCACGCCTGGTGTTCCCTGAAAAGACCAAAGAGTTCAAGGTCACCGTTGATGTGGTGATGGACATGGCGGTCTACAACCCGTTTGACTTTTTCCTGGAGCCAGCTGCTGAGGAGTTTCCGTTCTGCTACGAGCCTGAGCTAAAGCAGGAGCTGACACCCTACCTGAACCCCGACCCGGTGACACCGCTGCTGCAGGCGCAACTCGACAAGATCGATCGCAGCAAGCGCCGCAGCGTGATTTTTCTGGTGGACCTCAACACCATGGTTCACAAGGCCATCAACTACACCATCCGCATGGAGCCGGGTGTGCAAACGCCCGAGGAAACCCTGGCATTGGCCTCCGGTTCCTGCCGCGACTCGGCCTGGTTGATGGTGCAATTGCTGCGCAACTGTGGTTTGGCGGCCCGTTTTGTGTCGGGCTACCTGATCCAGCTTAAACCCGACGTCAAAGCGCTCGATGGCCCCAGCGGCACCGAGGTGGACTTTACCGATCTGCATGCCTGGTGCGAGGTGTATTTGCCTGGCGCCGGCTGGGTCGGGCTCGATGCCACCTCGGGTCTGCTGGCGGGCGAAGGCCATATACCGCTGGCCTGCACGCCGCAACCCTCCGGTGCGGCACCCATCGAAGGCGGTGTGGATAAAAGTGAGGTGGAGTTTGCCCACCACATGGCCGTCACCCGCATTTACGAGGCTCCACGGGTGACCAAGCCCTACACCGAGGAGCAATGGGCGGCGGTGATGGCGTTGGGCGATGCGGTCGATCAGGAGCTGGTCGACAACGACGTGCGCATGACCATGGGGGGTGAGCCAACGTTTGTGGCCGTCAACGACCGCGACGCACCAGAATGGAACACCGATGCACTCGGCCCCACCAAACGCGGTTTTGCCACCGAGTTGGTGCACAAACTGCGTCAAGAGTACGGCCAGGGCGGTTTCTTGCACTTTGGGCAAGGCAAGTGGTACCCCGGCGAGCAGTTGCCGCGCTGGGCGTTGAACATTTACTGGCGCACCGACCGCCAGCCGGTATGGTCCAACCC
>NZ_JAGPBB010000004.1 GCF_018063565.1 Rhodoferax sp. | reverse complement strand
CGACTGCACGACGATGACGACGACGAATCCCTGGATGCATTGACCGCTGGCATCCGCCAAAAACGACCAGGACGCCCGCGCCTACTTTGCTCTTTTGCCAACATGACCACACAAGACCCCCAAACGCAGCCATCCGGCAAAACCGATTACCGCAGTACGCTGAACCTGCCCGACACTCCGTTTCCGATGCGTGGCGACCTGCCCAAGCGCGAGCCGCAATGGGTCAAGGACTGGGAAGACCAGGGCCTGTACCAAAAGCTGCGCGCCGCCCGCAAAGGTCAGCCCAAGTTCATTCTGCACGATGGCCCGCCCTACGCCAATGGCCAGATCCACATGGGCCATGCGGTCAACAAAATTCTCAAGGACATGATCGTCAAGGCGCGCCAACTCAAAGGTCTGGACGCTGCCTACATCCCCGGCTGGGACTGCCATGGCTTGCCGATCGAAAACGCCATTGAGAAGAAGTTTGGCCGCAAACTGGCGCGTGACGACATGCAGGCCAAAAGCCGGGCCTACGCCACCGAGCAGATCGCGCTGCAAATGGCCGACTTCAAACGGCTGGGTGTGCTGGGCGATTGGGACCACCCCTACCGCACCATGGATTTCAAGAACGAAGCCGACGAGATTCGCGCCTTCAAGCGGGTGATTGAACGCGGCTTTGTCTACCGTGGCTTGAAACCGGTGTATTGGTGTTTTGACTGCGGCTCGTCCTTGGCAGAGTTCGAGATCGAATACGCCGACAAAAAATCACAAACGCTGGACGTGGGCTTTTTGTGTGCCGAACAAGACAAACTTGCCACTGCCTTTGGCTTGAGTGAACTGGCGATGGATGCTTTTGTGGTGATCTGGACCACCACCGCCTGGACCATTCCGGCCAACCAGGCGCTGAACCTGAACCCAGAGTTGTCTTACGCGCTGGTCGATACCGAGCGGGGACTGCTGGTGCTGGCCGAGACCTTGGTCGAAAAGTGCATGGCACGCTTTGGCCTGACCGGCACCGTGGTGGCCACCACGCTGGGCAAGAACCTGGGTGGCATCCATTTCAAACACCCGTTGGCCCATGTGGATGCCGGCTATGACCGCCTCAGCCCCGTCTATCTGGCCGACTATGCCACTGCCGAAGACGGCACCGGCATTGTGCACAGCGCACCGGCCTATGGCGTGGACGACTTTCACAGCTGTGTGTCGCATGGGATGGCCTATGACGACATCCTCAACCCGGTGCAGGGTAACGGTGTCTATGCGCCCGAGTTGCCGCTGTTTGGCGGGCAAAACATCTGGAAAGCCTGCCCGGTCATCATCGACGCGCTGCGCGAGGCTGGCCGCCTGTTTGCCACCGAGAACATCGTGCACAGCTACCCGCACTGCTGGCGCCACAAGACGCCGGTGATCTACCGCGCCGCAGCTCAATGGTTTATCCGCATGGACGATGGCGCTGGGGTATTTACCAAAGAAAAAGCGCCACTGACGCTCAGACAGACTGCGCTGGCAGCTATTGAAAATACAGCGTTTTACCCCGAAAACGGCAAGGTGCGCCTGCGCGACATGATCGCCGGGCGGCCCGACTGGTGCATCAGCCGTCAGCGCAGTTGGGGTGTGCCGCTGCCGTTTTTTGTCCACAAGGACAGCGGCGAGTTGCATCCGCGCACCATGGAGATTCTGGACATTGCAGCCGACATGGTGGAGCACGGCGGCATTGAAGCCTGGAGCAAGGCCACCCCCGAGGCCATTCTGGCCACCATCGACTGCCAGCTTGACGCCCCGCACTACACCAAGAGCAGCGACATTCTGGAGGTGTGGTTTGACTCCGGCACCACCCACACCACGGTGCTCAAAGGTTCGCACCCCGGCGCAGGCCATGCCGACGGACCCGAGACCGACCTGTACCTGGAAGGGCACGACCAGCACCGCGGCTGGTTCCACTCCAGCCTGCTGACCGCCTGTGCCATGTACGACCGAGCGCCGTACCTCGGCATCCTGACACACGGCTTTACCGTGGACAGCAAAGGCCACAAGATGAGCAAAAGCGCCGGCAACGGCGTTGACCCACAGGAAACCAGCAAGAAACTCGGTGCCGAGATCATCCGCCTGTGGGTGGCGGCAAGCGACTACTCAGGCGACATTGCCGGCGACGACAAGATTCTGGCGCGGGTGGTCGACATTTACCGCCGCATCCGCAACACGCTCAAGTTCCTTCTGGCCAACACCCACGACTTTGATCCGGCGGTGGATGCCGTGGCAGCGGACCAACTTCTGGAGATTGACCGCTACGCGCTCAGCCGCGCCGCCCAACTGCAAGCCGAGGTGCTGGCGCATTTTGAGGTGTATGAATTTCACCCGGTGGTGGCCAAACTACAGATTTACTGCAGTGAGGACCTGGGATCGTTCTACCTCGACATCCTCAAAGACCGGCTCTACACCACCGCCGCCAACTCGCTGGCGCGGCGCAGCGCCCAAACCGCGCTGTGGCAGATCACCCAGGCGATGCTGCGCTGGATGGCACCGTTTTTGAGCTTTACCGCTGAAGAAGCCTGGGCTGTGCTGGGTGCGCAAGGCAAAACCCCTGCCGGCAGTCGTCCGTCCATATTTATGGATTACTACAGCACGCTGGCCAGCCCCGACGTTGCCCTGCTGGCCAAATGGGTGCGCATCCGCGAGATTCGCGATGCCGTCAACAAGGACATCGAGGTGCTGCGTGCCGCGGGCCAGTTGGGCTCGTCACTTCAGGCCAACATCCGCCTGACGATGGGGCCGGATGATCACGCCTTGCTGTCAGGTCTGGGTGAGGATCTGAAGTTTGTGTTCATTACATCGACTATTGAGTTGATAGCTGGTAGCGACCTATCCATAAGCGCTAGAGCCTCAAATGACGTGAAATGTGAGCGCTGCTGGCATTACCGTGATGACGTTGGCACGGACCCCGCCCACCCAACAATTTGTGGTCGCTGCACCAGTAATCTGTTTGGTGCGGGTGAAACGCGGGTGTTTGCCTGATGGCGACACGCAAGGCTGGTGCCGGCGGCGCTGCGCGGCCCATGGCGTCGGGCAGCAGCTTGTGGATCTGGCTGGCGTGGGCTGCCGTGGTGCTGATCGCCGACCAGTTCACCAAGGTTCTGATCCTGGGCTACTACCAGTTGGGCGACCAGACACCGGTCACCAGCTTCTTCAACGTGGTGCGGGTGCACAACAGCGGTGCGGCGTTTTCGTTTCTGGCCGGTGCTGCGGGCTGGCAACGCTGGTTCTTCACCGTCATCGGGGTAGTGGCGGCGATCGTGATCGTCTGGTTGCTGCGCTCCTACGCCGGACAGAAGCTGTTTGCCTTTGCGCTGGCCAGCATCCTTGGCGGTGCCATTGGCAATGTGGTGGATCGGGTGCTGCACGGGTATGTGATTGATTTTCTGGACTTTTACTGGGGCAGCTGGCATTTCCCGGCGTTCAACGTGGCCGACAGCGCCATTACCCTGGGTGCGACCTGCCTCATTCTGGATGAGTTGCTGCGGGTCCGGCGCGGACGCTGATTCAGAAAACCGAGAAGGCCCCCAGTGACCCACCTGCTGAACCTGCTGGCTGCCATTGCCTTGCTGGTCTGGGGCACCCACCTGGTGCGAAAAGACACGTTGCGGGTGCTGGGCGCCAATTTGCGCAAAGTGCTGGCACAAAGTGTCAGCAACCGCTTCAATGCCGTGGTTTCAGGCATCGGTGTCACCGCACTGCTGCAGTCGGGCACCGCCACCGCGCTGATCGTCTCGGCATTTGTTGGCCAGGGTCTGATGGCCTTGCCGTCCGCGTTGGCGGTGATGCTGGGTGCCGACATGGGCACCAGCGTGATGGCAGTGGTTTTTTCGCGCGATCTGTCGTGGCTGTCGCCGCTGTTCATTTTTGTCGGCGTGGTGCTGTTCATTGCCCGTCAATCCACCAACGTGGGTTACACCGGGCGTATTCTGATCGGGTTGGGCTTGATGCTATTGGCCTTGCATCTGGTCACGGTATCCGCCAACGAACTGACGCGCGCACCTGCGGTCCGGGCACTGCTGGGGTCACTGGGCAGCGAGCGCCTGCTGGAAATCACTGTGGGCGCCGTGCTGGCGGTGGTGAGTTACTCCAGTCTGGCCATCGTGCTGCTCACCGCCACCCTGGTCAGTACCCATGTAGTCACGGCGGATGTGGCGCTGGGTCTGGTGTTGGGGGCCAACCTGGGCAGTGGCTTGCTGGCGGTGCTGACCACCCTGCGCTCACCGATCGAGGCAAGGCAGGTGCCGATGGGCAATCTGGTGTTCAAAGTGCTGGGTATAGCCATTGCTGCTCCGTTGACACCGCTGTGGCTGCAGACGCTTCAGCCCGTGCTGCCCGACGAAGCCACGCTGGTGGTGCTGTTTCACCTGGCCTTCAATGTGATGGTCTCGCTGGTGTTCATTGGCCTGACCGGGGTGGTGGCCGGCTGGGTGAGTTACTGGCTGCCCAAACCGGTCAACAACCACCTCAACGGGCGACACCGGCATCTGGACCCCTCGGCGCTGGCGACGCCTTCGGTGGCCTTGTCTTGCGCCGTGCGCGAGGCGATGCACCAGGCCGATGTGGTGGAGACCATGCTGCGCGGCCTGCTCGATGTCACCCGCAACGACGACATGGCGCTGGCCCAGTCGTTGCAAAAGCTCGACGACACGGTGGACCGGCTGTATTCAGACATCAAGTACTACCTGACCAAGATTTCACGTGAGTCGCTCAGCGAGAAAGAAGGCGCACGCTGGGCCGAAATCATCAGCTTCACTATCAATATGGAGCAGATCGGCGACATCATCGAACGCGTGCTGGGCGATGTCGAGAAAAAGAAAATCAAGGCCGGTCGGGCATTCTCTGACGCCGGCATGGCCGAGATCACTGAGCTGCATCAGCATCTGGTGGGCAATCTGCGATTGGGCATGAGTGTGTTCCTGAACGGCAATCTGCAGGACGCCAGAACCTTGCTGGAGCAGAAAACCCGTTTTCGTGACATGGAGCTGGCCTACGCCGCCAACCACATTACCCGCCTGTCTGACAACACGCTGCAGAGCATCGAGACCAGTTCCTTGCACCTGGACATGATCAGCGAGCTCAAACGCATCAACTCGCACATTGCGTCGATTGCCTACCCGATCCTGGAGACCGCCGGTGCGCTGGAACCCAGCCGCTTGCGCCAGACGCAACCCGCGCAAATCACCCCAACGGATGCAGCCCTGGTCAACAACAAGACATCGAACACCGCCAAGTAGCTACAAGTAAAAGAACCCCCAACCCAACTTGATCATGGGCTGGAGGCTCAAAACTCCTGGATCACTGAACAGGATCAACGATCATTCTTGGAAAAGCGCTTTTGCGCATCGCGCGGCACAAACACTTTGCCACCACCGGCAGGTTTGGAAAATGCTGGTTTGCCAAAGGCTGGCTTGCGCGCCGCGAAATCACCCCGCGGTGCACCAGCACCAGCGCCCGGGCCACGGTCGTTGCGGTCGCCGGCAAAGCGGTCGTTGAAACCACCTTTGCGCTCGTAGCTGAAGGCATCACGCGCCGGAGCTGCGGGGCGCTCGTCACGCGGGTGAAACCCACCCGGTTTATTATCTTGATAGCTATCAGCGCCCACTAGACGTGGGCCAGAGGCATTTCGGTCTGCAAAACCACCACGGTTGTCGTTGAAGCCACCCCGGTCGCCGAAGCCACCGCGATTGCCACCACCAAAACCACCGCTCGGGCGGCCGCCGCCACCAAACTTGCGGTCACGGTCACCAAAACCGCCCCGGCCACCAAAGCCGCCGCGCGGTGCCTCAGGCATGCGCTGCTGCGGCTCCAGCCCCGGCACCACTTCGGCTTTGATGGGTTGGCGCGTGTAGGCTTCGATGTCAAAAATCTTGCGACGGTCGCGAAATTCGGCAAAGGTGACGGCCAGACCGTCCCGCCCGGCACGGCCGGTGCGGCCAATGCGGTGGGTGTAGTCCTCGGCCTTCATCGGCAGACCAAAGTTGAACACGTGTGTGATGGTGGGCACATCCAGACCGCGTGCGGCCACGTCGGTGGCCACCAGAATCTGCACTTGGCCCTGGCGCAGCGCCATCAGACGGCGGTTACGCAGACCCTGGCTCAGGGCGCCATGCAGGGCCACGGCGTCAAAGCCGTCTTGCTGCAAGTCATTGGCGAGGCCATCACATTCAATTTGCGTACTGGCAAACACAATCGCCTGGTTAATGCCGGTGTCGCGCAGCCAGTGATCCAGCAGCTTGCGTTTGTGCTGCGCGTTGTCGGCCCAGAACATCACCTGCTTGATGTTGGCGTGTTTTTCCTGCGGGTTGTCGATGGTGATGCGTTGCGGCTCGCGCATGACTCGGGCGGCCAGCTGCTGGATGCGTGGCGCAAAGGTTGCGCTGAACATCATGGTCTGCTTGCGCGCGATGGTGAGCTGGTTGATTTCGGCCAGATCGTCGGCAAAGCCCAGATCGAGCATGCGGTCAGCCTCATCGACCACCAGGAACTGCACCTGGTCGAGCTTGATCTGCATCGAGCGCTGCAAGTCCAGCAGACGCCCCGGGGTGGCCACCACCAGATTGGCGTTTTGCAGCTTGGCAATCTGCAACTGATACGGCATGCCGCCCACAATATTGGCAATGCGCAGGCCGCGGCAGTGCTGCACTAGGTCGATGGCGTCGTGCGCCACCTGCTGCGCGAGTTCGCGCGTCGGGCAAACCACCAACGCGCCGGGTGCAGGGGCGGTGAAATGGCGCGGGTTGGTCGGGTCTTTGCGCTTGGCGCGTTTCGGGGGGGCCTCGCCTTTGGCGGTGGCCTCGGCCACGGCGCGCTGGTAGTCGTCGCGCTCTTTGGCTTCGGCTTGCGCTTGCTGCGTGAGCAGGGTGTGCAGCACCGGCAACAGGAATGCGGCGGTCTTACCGCTGCCGGTCTGGCTGGAAACCATCAGGTCAATAAAGCGCGCCTCCTTGGCGCCGTCATTGTGGCCCTGCAAGGCCAGCGGGATGGTTTTTTGCTGGACGATGGTGGGCTGGGTAAAGCCCAGGTCTTTGACCGCACGGATCAGTTCCGGGGCCAGGTCCAGCGCAACAAAGCCATTGAGGGCTTCTTCGACCGGAGCCGCAGCGACGGCTGCAGATCCATCGTCGATCAGGTCATTGGAGATAATTTCGACAGACGAAAAGTCGCCTGTCGCTAGGGTAGCGTCAGTCATGGATTTCTTTCATGCGCGAGCGCCGCACATCGTGCGGTCGCTCCGTTTATGGTTAAAAAACATCAACCATCAAACGGAACCGGCTCTGACTCACCGTCGGTGAGCGTTCTCAGCGCTGGGGGCCCTTTTGTCGCGCCTTTAACCTGTGATGGTGAAGGATGACCTTGAGCCCGGTGAATGTTGGGAGATGTACAAAAGCGCCGCAACTTGCAGCGCAGCCTGCGATTATGGCATGGATTCGGGTTTCCACCTAGCGACAGTTCAACCCGGCATTCTGAGGAAGTGCTCGCGATAGTGCGTCAGTTCGTCAATCGACTCATGCACATCCGCCAGCGCGGTGTGGCGTTGCTGTTTCTTGAACGCCTTGTAAATGTCTGGCGCCCAGCGTTTGGACAATTCCTTGAGTGTGCTGACATCGAGGTTGCGGTAGTGAAAATAGGCCTCCAGCTTGGGCATGTACTTGGCCAGGAAACGCCGGTCCTGCCCGATGCTGTTGCCACACAGGGGTGAGCCGCCCTTGGGGATGTACTGGCTGACAAAGGCGAGCAACTGCGTTTGTGCATCCTCTTCTGACAGGGTCGACGCGCGGACCTTTTCAATCAGCCCACTTTTGCCATGGGTGCCCTTGTTCCAGGCGTCCATGGCATCGAGCAAGGCGTCACTTTGATGGAGCACCAGCACCGGGCCTTCGATGCGCGGTGTGAGATCCGGGCCGGTGACGATCACCGCAATTTCAATGATGCGCTCAACCTCGGGCTCCAGACCGGTCATTTCGCAGTCAAGCCAGACCAGATTCTGGTCAGATTTGGCCAAAGTGGCGGCCTCGGTGGGGGTGTTGGGTGTGCTCATGGGTGCAAATTGTCGCTGATCGCCTAAACTTCGCCGCCATGCTGCAAGTCGATCTGCTTTCCAACCCCTCATCCCTGCTGTCGTTGACTTTTGCGGCTGCCCTGTTGCTGGGGTTGCTCGTCAAATTCTGGCTGGCATCGCGGCAGATCCGTCATGTGGCGCGGCATCGCAGCGCCGTGCCAGTGGCATTCGCGCAGACCATTACCCTGGCCGCGCATCACAAGGCAGCTGACTACACTTTGGCCAAGGCGCGCCTGGGTCTGGTCGAGATGGCATGGGGTACCGCGCTGCTGCTGGGCTGGACGCTGCTGGGCGGTCTTGCGTGGCTCAACCAGGCGCTGCTGAGCTGGCTCGGTGCAGGCATGGCGCAACAGCTTGCCGTGCTGGTGGGCTTTGTGCTGATCAGCAGCCTGCTTGATTTGCCCATGACGCTGTACCAGACTTTTGTGCTTGAAGAGCGCTTTGGCTTTAACAAAATGACATTCAGGCTGTGGCTGGCTGATTTGCTCAAATCCAGCGTCGTGGGCGCGCTGATTGGCCTGCCGATTGCCGCTCTGATCCTATGGATGATGGCGGCCAGTGGCGGCCTGTGGTGGTTCTGGGCCTGGGGCGTGTGGATGGGCTTCAATCTGCTGCTTCTGGTGATTTATCCGACCTTGATTGCGCCGCTGTTCAACAAATTCACGCCACTGGAAGACGCCACGCTGAAAGAGCGCGTCACCGCCTTGATGCAACGGTGCGGATTCTCAGCCAAGGGACTGTTTGTGATGGACGGCAGCAAACGCAGCGCCCACGCCAATGCTTACTTCACTGGTTTTGGTGCGGCCAAGCGGGTGGTTTTTTTCGACACCCTGCTGGCGCGGCTGAGCGCTGCCGAGGTGGATGCGGTGCTGGCGCATGAGTTGGGTCATTTCAAGCACCGGCATATCTTCAAACGCATTGTGGCCATGTTTGCCATGAGCCTGGCGGGCTTTGCCCTGCTGGGCTGGCTGGCGCAGCAGCCCTGGTTTTACACCGGCCTGGGCGTGCAGCCCAATTTGGAGGGTGCCAACGACGCCCTGGCGCTGCTGCTGTTTTTGCTCGCCATGCCGGTGTTCAGCTTTTTCATTGCGCCGGTTTTTGCCCAGTTCTCTCGCCAGCATGAGTTTGAGGCGGACGCCTACGCGGTGGCGCAAACCAGCGGACAAGACCTGGCCTCGGCCCTGCTCAAGCTGTTTGAGGACAACGCCTCGACCTTGACGCCCGACCCGTTGTATGTGGCGTTCTATTACTCGCACCCGGGTGCCTCGGAGCGGCTGGCACGCATGCTGGAGCCACCCGCCGCAACCCGTGTGACCTCCTGACATTCATTGAGAATATGCCTCTAGCCCATAAGCAACGTGCGCTGACAGCTACTGAAATCATCACAAGTCTGGCCAAACTGGAAGGCTGGCGACTGTCTGGCGACGGGGCGGACGTGGCCATTGAGAAAACCTTTGACTTTGCCGACTACTACCAGACCCTGGCGTTTGTGAACGCGCTGGCGTTTGTGGCGCACCGACGCAATCACCACCCTGAACTGACCGTGCGCTATCGCCAATGCACGGTGCGCTGGCAAACCCACGATGTCGCCGGCCTCAGCCGGGCCGACTTTGACTGCGCCGCACAAACCGATGCGTTGCAGATCGCCTGACATGACCGCTGGCCTGCTCTCTGGTCGTTGTGCCCACCACCCGCCATGAAGGCACGCTCCAAGGCCTCTGACGAAAGCCAGAACCCGCTACAAACCGGCCTGATTGTGGCCAACTACGGCCGGCATTTTCTGGTCGAAGCCGCGTCTGGCGAGCGACGCATCTGCCACTCGCGTGGCAAGAAAAGCCAGGGGGTCGTGGGCGACAGGGTACTGTGGCAGGCCTCGCAAGACGAGGGCACGATCGAGCGAATCGAACCCCGGCGCAACCTGTTTTACCGCCAGGACGAGATACGCACCAAGTCGTTTGCCGCCAACCTCGACCGGGTGCTGATTTTGATTGCCGCCGAGCCCGAATTTTCAAGCAGCCAGCTCTCTCGCGCCCTGATTGCCGCTGAAGAGCAGCACATCACACCCATTATTGCGCTCAACAAGAGCGACCTGGCCGAACCCTTTACGCGCGCCTGGGCGTGGCTGACACCCTACCGTGACATGGGTTATGACGTGCTGCCGCTGGCGCTCAAACAACACACCTTGACCGACCGCGCCGCCCTGCTGCAGCGCCTGAGCGGCCACACCACGCTGGTGCTGGGCCCCTCCGGTGCTGGCAAAAGCACCCTGATCAACACCTTGATTCCTGGCGCCTTGGTGCAGACCGGCGCTCTGTCACAAGCGCTCAACGCGGGCAAACACACCACGACCAGCACCACGCTGTACTGGGTGGATGAAGCCAAAACGACGGCTCTGCTCGACTCACCGGGCTTTCAGGAGTTTGGCCTCAACCACATCGACCCGGCGCAACTCGCGGCCTACATGCCCGACCTCAAACCGCATGTGGCGCAGTGCAAGTTCTACAACTGCAGCCATCTGCACGAGCCCGGTTGCGGCGTGATTTCAATGGTCAACTCAGGCATCAGCGCAGGTGGAATAAGCGCAAACCGCTACAAAATATACAGTGATTTGTACGCCGAACTGTCGCAAGAACGGCGCTATTGAGCAATGCTGCTCAACCGGCTAAAGCAGCGCAGCCAGCGTCTGCACCAGCCGCTCACACTGCTGCGGTGTGCCGACCGTGATGCGCAGGTATTGCTCGATGCGGGGTTGTTTGAAGTGCCGCACCAGCACACCCTGGACGCGCAAACCGGCCGCCAGAGTTGCCGCATCATGGGCAGGGTGGCAGACAAAGACAAAATTGGCTTGGGACGGCAACACCACAAAACCCAGGTCTTCCAGCGCAAGGGTCAGGCCTTCGCGACTGTCCATCACCGCATGGCGGGTCTGATCAAAATAGGCCGTATCGTCGAACGCGGCAACACCACCGGCAATGGCCAACCGGTCCAAGGGATACGAATTGAAACTGTCCTTGACGCGCTGCAGCGCGTCGATCAGATGCGCTTGCCCACAGGCAAATCCAATCCGCAGCCCGGCCAACGAGCGCGACTTGGACAAGGTGTGCACCACCAGCAGATTGGGGTAGCGGCTGATAAACGGAATGGCACTTTGCCCGCCAAAGTCGACGTAGGCCTCGTCGACCAGCACCACCCGCTGCGGATGCAGGCGCAGCAACTGCTCGATCGCATTGAGCGGCAGACCGATGCCGGTGGGCGCGTTGGGGTTGGCGATCACCACGCCGCAGACGTCGGTGCCTGCGGCAACGGTGTAATCCGCCACCTCGATTTGCATGGCATCGGTCAAGGGCACCTTGCGCGCATCGATGCTGTAAAGGCTGCAATACACCTTGTAAAAGCTGTAGCTGATGTCTGGCATGAGCAGCGGGCAACCCTGCTGGAAGAAGGCAAAAAAGGCGTGTGCGAGCACTTCGTCAGAGCCGTTGCCCACAAACACCTGCTCCGCGGACAGGCCGTGGGTGCTCGCAATTGCCGATCGCAAATCGCTCGATTGGGGGTCCGGGTAGAGTTGCAGCCCGCGCTGGGCTGCCTGGGTGATGGCCGCAATCACCTTGGGTGAAGGCGGATAGGGGTTCTCATTGGTGTTGAGCTTGAGCAGATTGTGCAGCTTGGGCTGTTCGCCTGGAACATAAGGCACCAGTCGCTCAAGCACAGGACTGAGAAAACGCGATGGCATACGACCGACTTCTGAAAATATAGCTATCAATATATGCTGAATATGGGCTAAAAGCTCATTTCATCGAAGAACTAGCCCAACAACCGAGCCAGCGTCAGCAAAGCCAGCAGCACAATCCACATCACCACAGTGCGCCACACCAGTCCGACCACTACGGCCAGATGGGGCAACTCAGGCGCGGGGCGTGTATCCGAGATATCGTCATGGGGGATGGCACCCTGGCCCATGGTTTCGCGCTCGGCATTCAGCGTCGAACCGGTCAAATGAATATTCACAGCGCCTGCCGTCGCTGCCAACACCAGGCCATCATTGCTGGCGTCCGCCCGTTGCCCATAGCGTCGCCAGGCATCCACCGATTCCTCGAAATTGCCCATGACGGCAAAGCCGACTGCGGTAATCCGCGCGGGCAGCCAGTCAACCAGCGCCCAGGCGCTTTGCGCGTTACTGCGCAAAGCGTGACTAACCGGTTGATCCAGAGAGTTGCCTTTGTGCAACCAGTAACGCACAACAAACTCGCTCAGACGGTACACAACAGCGCCAGTGGGCCCAAGGCCAAAAGCTGCCAGAAGGGAGAACCACGCCAAAACACCAAAAACATGGCGATGCGCTGCGAGGACAGAAAATTCGATCACCTTGGCAATGAGGGTGCTGCGTGGCATCTCGCAAACGTCCAGTTGCTGCCAGTTGGCCATCAACTCAGTCGCCCGGGCGTCATCATCGTTCACCAGGGCATCACGAATGCGGGTGAAATGCGAGCTAAACTGACGAAAGCCAAGTGCAGCGTACAACACCAGCGCACTCCAGAGCAATGCCAGCCACCAGCCCACATAGGCACCCAGAACCCAATAAATCGTCAGGGCCACCAAAGACGGCAGCAAGACTGAAAAGCTCCAGGCGAGCCAACCGTGCCAGGACTGCCCTGCATCGAAGTTGCGAGTACACCAGCGCACCCACGCACGCATAGCGGCATGGATGAAGTTGCCAGGGGTCAGGGGCCTGGCCTGCTCCAGCAACAATGCGAACAGTACCGAGATAAAGCTCATGCGATGATCATAGCGGCTGCCCCTGGTCGGCCGTGCTTCAGGCGCTCAAAAAGCGGTAAAAGTTGCGCAACATGCCTGCCGTTGCACCCCACACGTAGCGCTCGACTTCGCCATCCTGATAGGGCATGGACAACCAGTGTCGCTGCGCCCCCTGCCAAAACACCTGGTGGTGTCGATGGTTCGCCGGGTCCATTAGAAATGACAGCGGAACTTCAAACACATCCTGCACTTCGTGCGCATTGGGTGTCAAAACAAAGCCGGGCTGGATCAAGGCGACCACCGGCGTGATCAAGAAGGCAGACCCCGTGGTGTAAACCGGCAAATGCCCCAAAACCTCGACATGGCGACTGCACAAACCCACCTCTTCGTCAGCTTCACGCAACGCGGCAGCAATGGCATCCTGGTCGGTGTCGTCTACTTTGCCACCGGGGAATGCGATTTGCCCCGAATGGGTTGACAGATGCTCGGTGCGCTGGGTCAGCAGTACTGCCGGTGCCGGGTGCATCACGATGCCCATCAGCACGGCCGCCTGAGTGGACGGGCGGTCCATGAATCGCTTCTCTGCCAGCAGTTCAGGCTGCCAACTTGGCGGAACAGCAAAACGGGACCGCAACGCCTGTGGCTCAAGGCGATCTGCAGGTACGGCGGGCAAATGGGTGTCCACCTGCATCACCGGTACACAACGAGGATCAATTTGCGGACGTGTGATCGGGTGCATGGCCATGTCGGACGAAAAAAAACCGCCTGTGCGAACAGCAGGCGGCTCTTTTAACCAGCTCTTTCAATCAAGCAGTTGTCGCCACCTTGCGCGCTGGCAACTTTTCCTTGATACGGGCTGACTTGCCGCTGCGATCACGCAGGTAATACAACTTGGCTCGACGCACATCACCACGGCGCTTGACTTCAATGCCGGCAATCAGCGGGCTGTAGGTCTGAAAGGTACGCTCCACACCTTCGCCACTGGAGATCTTGCGCACAGTGAAGCCACTGTTGAGGCCACGGTTACGCTTGGCAATCACCACACCTTCGTAGGCCTGAATCCGCTTGCGGTTACCTTCAACCACATTGAGACTGACCACGACGGTGTCGCCTGGACCAAAGTCTGGCACAGTTTTATTGAGACGAGCAATTTCTTCTTGCTCAAGGATTTGAATCAGGTTCATAAGTTTCTTTCTGTGATCATGCCAGCACCATCACCAGAATTGGGAATTGCCCGGCTAAACGCATGGTTGCCGGACGGGCAGGCAGAGGATCGATGAGCCAAAGATTATAGCTTGAGTAACACCGCTTCATCCAGCCCGGTCAATCGACCGAGGAGACGGGCCCGAGCAATCAGGTCTGGACGCAAGCGCAGGGTGAGCAACAAGCGTTGATCACGCCGCCAACGCTCGATACGTTCATGATGCCCTGATAACAACACTTCCGGCACCGACTGTCCCTGCCAGTTCTCGGGGCGGGTGAAATGAGGACAGTCCAGCAAGCCATCCAGCGCTGGATTGAAACTGTCTTGAGCATGGCTCTCAACGTCACCCAGCACGCCCGGCTGCAGTCGCGCCACGGCGTCCAACAAGGCCAACGCAGCGATCTCTCCGCCCGACAACACAAAGTCACCCAGACTGATCTGCTCGGTCACGTGGGCGTCGATCAATCTCTGGTCAACACCCTCATATCGACCACACAGCAATACGCCCCCCCCACCCGACGCCCACCGACTGACGATGGCATGATCCAAAGGCTGCCCCAAAGGCGAGAACAGCACCACCGGAGTTGGCCCATCTCGCTGCGCCTGGATACTGGACAGACACCGCTCAAGCGGCTCGGCCATCATCACCATGCCGGGACCCCCGCCAAATGGGCGATCGTCGATCCGTCGGTAGTTCCCCACGGCGTGATCGCGGGGATTGTGGATGCGCACTTCAATTTGCCCCGACTCAAAAGCCCGCCGGGTAATGCCCGAACTGAAAAAAGGTGTGAACAGTTCAGGAAAGAGGGTCACGACATCAAATCGCATGACACTCATGGTGCACCGACTGATCAGTAATCACCGTGCCAATCCACCTCAATGCGACGCACATCCAGATCCACCCTGTCGACATAAGCCGCCACAAAAGGAATCATGCGCTGATGCATCTGCCCTTCTGCCTCAAACTCGATGACCAGTACCGTTTGTGGTCCTGTTGCCAGCAGATCACGCACAATGCCCAGCAGATTTCCCTCCCGATTGACAACTGTCAATCCGATCAGATCAACCCAGTAATATTCGTCCTGCTCAGCGGTCGGGAAACTAGCCCGACTGATGAAAATCCGGGCACCCCGCAACAAGTCTGCGGCGTTACGGTCGTTGATGTCATGCGCAAACGCCACCACGCTATCTGAATGGGATTTGGCTTCTTTGATGGCCAGTTTGGCCACACCCGAAAAAGTTACAACGCCTTTTTCGGCCGGTTGCAGATACCAGCGCTTGGAAGAAAAAAGCGCCTGAGGATCGGCGCTATAGGGTAGTACACGAAACCACCCCTTGACACCCCAGGCATCAAGGATGCGCCCAACTTCGACAGCATCTGCCGGAAGTTCGGCAGCCTCAAGGCCGGGCAACATTAAAAACTCAAGCCACCTTCTTGGCTGCCTGCGCGATCAAACGTTCAACCGTCGGTGAGGCCTGCGCGCCAACACCCTTCCAGTAGGTCAGACGGTCTTGCGCAATGCGAATACCTTCTTCGTTGGCCGTTGCAATCGGGTTGTAAAAGCCGATGCGCTCAATAAAGCGACCATCCCGGCGATTGCGCTTGTCTGCCACCACAATGTTAAAAAACGGGCGGGCCTTGGCACCACCGCGTGCGAGTCGAATGACGACCATAATTGTTCCTTTTGGAAGTGGAAATTGAATTCCACGAAAATTGAGTACCGAGCCCGACGTTTGAGACACGCGACATAGCCACCCGGCCAGCGACACGTCAAGCAACCCAGCATTATAGCCAGCAGCACAACCCATGCCACTCATTCGCCCCAGCATCGACGCCGACCTTCAGCAAATTACCGACATTTATCAACACCATGTGTTGCACGGTACAGGCACCTTCGAGATAACGCCGCCCAGTCTGGCCGACATGGCAGCCCGGCGCGACGATGTGCTGAGCAAGGGGCTGCCCTACCTGGTCTGCGCCGAGGCCGATCAAGTGTTGGGCTTTGCCTATTGCAACTGGTTCAAACCACGCCCGGCGTATCGTTTTTCAGCCGAAGACTCGATTTACCTGACACCCGATGCCTGCGGCAGTGGCCTCGGCCGCGCCCTGCTGGCCGAACTCATGTGCCATGCCGAAAAGACGGGCGTGCGCAAGCTGATCGCGGTGATTGGTGATTCAGCCAATGCAGCCTCCATCAGCGTTCACCGCAGCACCGGGTTTACCGGTGTCGGTATCTTGAAGTCTTGCGGCTGGAAGTTCGGGCGTTGGCTTGATGTGGTACTGATGGAACGGGCTTTGGGCGCCGCCGACTCGACCCCCCCAGACGGATCGATCGATATCAAAAAATCTGCAAACTGAACCAGTAAGCGACCGCTGCCACAAACGCGCTGGCCGGAATGGTCAGAATCCAGGCCCAGATGATATTGCCGGCGACACCCCAGCGCACAGCACTGGCACGTCGCACTGAGCCAACACCCACAATTGCCCCGGTGATGGTGTGTGTGGTTGATACAGGCACACCAAGGGCGGTTGCTAGAAACAGTGTCAGAGCACCCCCCGTTTCAGCGCAAAACCCACCCACTGGCTTGAGTTTGGTGATTTTCTGGCCCATAGTCTTCACGATGCGCCATCCACCGAACATGGTGCCCAAACCGATTGCGGCGTAGCATGAAACGATGACCCAGGTCGGTGGCCGGGCATCCCCTGCAGCCGTGTAGCCCGTGGCGATCAGCAGCATCCAGATAATGCCAATGGTCTTTTGTGAATCGTTGCCTCCATGCCCCAGACTGTAGGCACCGGCCGATACCAATTGCAGACGACGAAACCACTTGTCAACACGCAGGGGCCTAAAACCCCGAAATAGCCAGGCCACCAGAACCAGCATCAGTGAACCCAGCAAGAAACCCAGCAAAGGTGACACAAAAATAAAGATGATGGTTTTCAAGATGCCCGATTGCATCAACGAGTTCACACCCGCCTTGCCGATGGCCGCACCCACAATGCCGCCAATCAGCGCGTGGGATGAACTGCTGGGTATACCGTAGTACCAAGTGATGAAGTTCCACGTGATGGCCCCAACCAGCGCACCAAACACCACATAAGTATCGACCACGCCGGGTGCCACAATGCCCTTGCCGACGGTGGCAGCCACACTCAAGTGAAAGACAAAAATCGCAACCACATTGAAAAATGCAGCAAACACAACCGCCTGACCTGGCCGCAGGACGCCCGTAGACACCACCGTGGCAATCGAATTAGCGGCATCATGAAAGCCGTTCATAAAGTCGAACACCAGTGCCAATACCACCAGCACGACCACGATCCACAGCGCGGTTTGAACAGATTGCATCGTGTTAACTCCGCAACTGCTTAAGAGTTTTCGAGGATGATGCCCTCGATCAGATTGGCCACATCCTCACATCGGTCGGTTATGGTCTCCAGTAACTCGTAAATCGCCTTGAGTTTGATCAGTTCGCGGACATCAGGTTCTTCACGGAACAACTTGCTCATGGCAGTGCGCATGACACGATCAGCATCACTCTCCAGTTTGTCAATTTCATCACAGGTTTTCAACGCTGCGTCTGCAGTCGAGTGGTCAGCAATTTTGCCCAACAGCCCAACCGCATCCCGAACCCGCTCACAGCATTTGACGCCCAGATCCGTGAGCCGGCTGATTTCGTCAGTCATGTGATGGACATCGTACAAGGCCATGGTTTCCGCCGAATCCTGGATCAGGTCGGCCACATCGTCCATGGTGTTGATCAGACTGTGAATCTGCTCACGATCGATCGGCGTGATGAAGGTCTTGTGGATGGCTTTGTTGACTTCGTGCGTGACCCGATCGGCTGAGCCCTCGGCGTGATCCACCTCACGGTGGTATTTTTGCCGCAATTCCAGATCAGCATAGTTGGCAACCAACTTGGAGAAGGCATGTGCCGCAACGACGATGTGATCGGCATGCTGATTGAACATGGCGAAGAAATCATCATTGCGCGGTAAGAGTTTGCCAAAAATCACAAGGGCTCCTTCGAATTACTTCAGAAAAATGTCAGTTTGATGACTGTCGAGTTTAACCTTGGGGCTCTGGTGAAAATCCAAACAAAAACGCCCCGGGTCATGCAACCAGGGGCGCTGTCATTTGCGGCCAGATCCGGCCGCAACCAAGCTGTCAGACGATTCAGGCGCTGACGGTCTCGTTCACCGATGCCGCTGCATCGGTGTAGTCCTTGACCTGGTCAAAGTTGAGGTACTGGTAGATCTTGCTGCTGGCTGCGGTCAGCACACCCATATCGGCCAAATACTCTTCCTTGGTTGGAATACGGCCGAGTTTGGAGCAAATCGCCGCCAATTCCGCACTGCCCAGATAAACATTGCTGTTTTTGCCCAAACGGTTGGGGAAGTTGCGGGTCGAGGTGGAAAACACCGTGGCACCCGCTTTCACCTGCGCCTGGTTACCCATGCACAGGCTGCAACCTGGCATTTCCATGCGCGCACCAGCCGAGCCCAGCACACCATAATGGCCTTCGTCGCTGAGCTGCTTGGCGTCCATCTTGGTGGGGGGTGCCATCCACAGCTTGACCGGAATGTCGCGCTTGTTTTCCAGCAGTTTGGAGGCGGCGCGGAAATGCCCGATGTTGGTCATGCACGACCCGATGAATACCTCGTCGATCTTGGCGCCTGCCACCTCCGACAGGGTCTTGACGTCGTCCGGGTCGTTGGGACATGCCACGATGGGCTCGTGAATGTCAGCCAGATCGATCTCGATCACGCTGGCGTACTCGGCATCGGCATCCGCCTTGAGTAACTGCGGATTGGCCAGCCAGTCTTGCATGGCCTTGATACGGCGTTTGATGGTGCGAACATCCGAGTAACCATTGGCGATCATCCATTGCAGCATCACGATGTTGCTGTTGATGTACTCGATGATCGGCTCTTTGTTCAGGTGCACGGTGCAGCCGGCGGCGCTGCGCTCGGCCGAGGCATCGCTGAGCTCAAAGGCCTGTTCGACCTTGAGGTCCGGCAAACCTTCAATCTCCAGGATGCGGCCGGAGAACACATTTTTTTTGCCTTGCTTGGCAACCGTCAGTTCACCCGACTTGATGGCGTACAGGGGAATGGCGTTCACCAGGTCACGCAGAGTGACACCAGGTTGCATTTGGCCTTTGAAGCGCACCAGCACACTCTCAGGCATATCCAGCGGCATCACGCCCGTGGCAGCACCGAACGCCACCAGACCGGAACCGGCTGGAAAACTGATGCCGATCGGGAAACGGGTATGGCTGTCACCACCGGTTCCCACGGTATCGGGCAACAGCATGCGGTTAAGCCAGCTGTGGATGATGCCGTCGCCAGGACGCAGCGGAATACCACCCCGGTTGCTGATGAATTCGGGCAACTCGTGGTGCATCTTCACGTCCACCGGCTTGGGGTAAGCCGCCGTGTGGCAGAAAGACTGCATCACCAGGTCGGCGCTAAAGCCCAGGCAGGCGAGGTCTTTCAACTCGTCGCGCGTCATGGGGCCGGTGGTGTCTTGCGAGCCGACACTGGTCATTTTGGGTTCGCAATAGGTGCCGGGCAATACGCCCTGCCCTTCTGGCAGACCGCAGGCACGGCCCACCATCTTTTGAGCCAGCGTAAAACCCTTGCCAGTGGCCTTGGGGTTTTGCGGCAGGCGGAACAAAGTGGAAACTGGCAATCCAAGTGCCTCGCGCGCCTTGGCGGTCAGGCCACGGCCGATGATCAGTGGAATACGCCCACCGGCGCGCACCTCATCCAGAAGCACCTCACTTTTCAGCGTGAACTCCGCAATCACGGTGCCGCCTTTGAGGGCTTTTCCTTCATAAGGACGCAGCTCAATAGTGTCACCCATGGCCATCTGGCTAACATCAAGCTCAATGGGCAGCGCCCCCGCATCTTCCATGGTGTTGTAGAAGATCGGTGCAATTTTGGAACCCAGGCAAACCCCACCAAAGCGCTTGTTGGGCACAAAGGGAATGTCTTCACCGGTAAACCACAGCACACTGTTGGTGGCCGACTTGCGGCTGGAGCCAGTACCCACCACATCACCCACATAAGCCACCAAATTGCCGCGTGCGCGCAAGTCCTCGATGAACTTGACCGGACCACGCTTGCCATCTTCTTCAGGCGTAATGCCATCACGCTTGTTCTTCAGCATCGCCAGCGCGTGCAGCGGAATGTCAGGCCTGCTCCAGGCGTCAGGCGCCGGTGACAAGTCATCGGTATTGGTTTCGCCGGTGACCTTGAGCACCGTCAGGGTGATGCTTTGAGGTACCTCAGGCCGGCTGGTAAACCACTCGGCATCGGCCCAGCTTTGCAACACGGCTTTGGCGAATGCATTGCCTTGATCGGCTTTCTCTTTGACGTCGTGAAACTGGTCGAACATCAGCAGGGTTTTCTTCAGAGCCTGCGCAGCCACACTGGCCACCACGGCATCGTCGAGCAGGTCGATCAGCGGTGTCAGGTTGTAGCCCCCCAACATGGTACCGAGCAGTTCGGTCGCTTTCTCGCGGCTGATCAGCGCACATTTTTCGGTGCCGTGCGCCACAGCTGCCAGGTAGCTGGCCTTGACCTTGGCGGCATCGTCGACCCCCGCTGGCACGCGGTGGGTGATCAGATCAACCAGAAAGGCTTCTTCGCCGGTGGGCGGTGCCTTGAGCAATTCGATCAGATCAGCGGTTTGCTGCGCTGACAGGGGCAGCGCTGGAATGCCAAGGGCGGCGCGCTCTGCAACATGGGTTCGGTAGGCTTGCAACATCGATAACTCCTTTTCAATCAACAATAAAGTACTCAGTTGGACGTGGCGTCAGAACCCGGATTACTGTCCCGGTGCTGACACAGGGGGTGTGGGGGGTTTCGTGACCCCAGCCTGCATCGTTGGATGCGGGTTCGGCTCGATTGCCATTGGACTGCTGCTTGCAGCCGCGATCGGTTTGACTGCCGGTTCAAGCAAACTCGGCGGCGGATCCTTCTCCATGGCGCGCGTCACGGCCAATTGGTTCGGACTCATGCACGCATCTGCCAGCCGAGCTCCGGCTTTTTGACTCATTAACATCGATTTGTTTGCCAGTTGCAACCAGACCGCGCCAGCCCGCTCATCCTGCAAACGCAGCGCACCCGTGCTGGTAACCACTGGCACCATGCGAAATTTGAACTTCTTGCCTTGAATATCAAAATAGCCTGGTTTATGTGGATCTGCCTTGACACTGACTGACACCCCAAGCTCACAGGCCACCTCGCCCACTTCAATTTTCTGGGCTATTTCCAATTCTTCCGGGGTCAGTGCCACGTCTGCGGCTGCGACTGCGGCCGCCACCTGACCAGCCTTGCTCTTGAGTTCAATCCGGCTGGCGCTTGATTTGCTGACCGACTTCTTTTCGGTTTTCTTGATCGTCTCCGAAGCCACCGCCGGACCCCATGAGCTGCCGAAGGCACCAGCAAGCAAAAGCGTATGCAAGAGCACATTCCTAATGACCATCAGACACCTCTAAATACTGAAAAAAGCCACGTGCCCAATTGCCGATACGAACACGCGACATCAACTCTCAAGAAACAAAGAACTGGTAGGCAGGATCGCTGTGAGGCAATCGACCCGTACGATAAGCGCGCTCAAGCACCTGCCAAAAATAACGATAGCTCGCCCGGTCATGCAATTTGCCAAGCCTTGCGACTGGAGCCCAATTCGCCCCATAGGCCGCTGCGATGATCTCACCTGCAACGGAAACCTCTTCCTGCTCAGGGGCAAATGCCGCCAAAATGGGGCGAATCTGATCGGGATGGATACTCCACATCCGGGTGTAACCCAAGGCCCTGCAAACCCAGCGCGCAGCGGCTTGCATCGCAACGGGGTCTTTGTACTCGGTGACCACGCAGTGTGAAGGCACTTTGCCATGGGCGTGACAGACGGCAGCTATATCAAGCTTGGCCCGCACCACCAAGGGATGATGAAACTGGTCCAGATTTGCCTGACCAGGTGCGCCCGCGTAGCCCATCGCGCAAGCGGGAATGGCACCACCATGTGCAGAGACAAAATCCATGAGGCCAAAGCTGAGCGATTGCACCCGCGGATGCGCCGCAATCGCCACCGCCTGTTGCAACGCCGATGGAGACTCAATCAACGCATGGACCGGCAACCCGACCAAGGTCGGCATGGCACTGCAAGCAGCATCGATCAGCGCCACAGCACGTTCGATGTGGGCGACCGACTCCACCTTGGGCAACATCAAGTGCGAGATTGAACCGCCTACTCGCCCCACAATAGTCTCGATGTCGTTCTCAAAGGCGAGGTGATCGACCGCATGCACCCGGACAGCAACGCGAGGTTTCAACCAATCGGCAACATTCTCAATCGCGTGCAGCGCTTGATGTGCCAGATCTGCAACCAAGAATGCATGGTCGCGCTCACCCCCAACCGGAGCGCCATCCTCACAATCAAGGGTGACATCCAACACGCAGGCTCCAAATTCTTGGGTCAACTCTGCCTGAAGCGCCAGGCTTTTGATCATCCGCGCTTCAACACCGCAATAGTGATCGCAAACTGGCAATAGTGGCGCCACACGGGCGCCAAGCAACACGTCACGCGGATGGGTCACCGTATCTGCCTGCGGCTGCTGGACCGAGTGCCTGTGTCGCGATCTGCTCAGAGCAAATGAGCCACGCCCGCCTGTTCGTCCTGCAGTTCCTTGAGAGTTTTGTTGATGCACTCCTGACTGAACCCATCGATCGACAAGCCTTCAACCAGTTTGTATTCGCCCCCTTCACAGGTGACCGGAAAACCAAACATGATGTCTTTGGGAATGCCATATTGACCATCCGACGGGATACCCATGGTGACCCACTTGCCATTGCTACCCAACGCCCAGTCATGCATATGGTCGATCGCGGCGTTGGCTGCTGATGCAGCCGAAGACACGCCGCGCGCTGCGATGATGGCGGCGCCCCGCTTACCCACGGTTGGCAAAAAGGTATTGGCGTTCCAGTCATGGTCGTTGATCATGTCCTTGACGCTTTGGCCGTCGATCGTCGCAAACCGGTAGTCTGCATACATCGAGGGCGAGTGGTTGCCCCAAACCGCCATTTGTTGAATATCGGCCACAGGCTTGCCGGTCTTGGCAGCCAACTGGCTCAAAGCCCGGTTGTGATCCAAACGCAGCATCGCTGTGAAATTCTTGCGTGGCAGATCCGGCGCGCTCTTCATCGCAATATAGGCATTGGTGTTTGCGGGATTGCCCACCACCAGCACCCTGACATCACGGCTCGCCACTGCATTGAGCGCCTTGCCCTGGGCAATGAATATCTCACCATTCACAGCCAACAGTTCGGCACGCTCCATACCAGGTCCACGCGGACGCGATCCAATCAACAGCGCATAGTCAACATCCTTGAACGCAGTCATCGGATCGCTATGGGCTTCCATGCCCACCAGCAGCGGAAATGCACAATCCTGCAATTCCATCATCACGCCTTGCAACGCTTGCTGTGCCTTTTCAACCGGAACTTCCAGCAAACTCAGCACCACGGGCTGATCTTTGCCGAGCATTTCACCAGAGGCGATCCGAAACAGGATGGCGTAACCAATTTGGCCGGCTGCACCTGTTACTGCAACACGTACGGGTTTTTTGCTCATAATGAAACTCCAGAAATGGTTGAAAAATATTTGGTGCGATGCGTGTCAGACGACGTGGCATCTGCGTTTCGCACAGCTCACAGTGTAGCGCCGAAAACAGTCATCGTCAACTTGTCTTATATCTTATATAAGATATGATTGGTAACAGAAAAATACCATTGAATCTGGAGACAATTCCTATGCACGGCTTGCCAGAATCCGGGACTGAACCTGACTCTACTCCCAACGCCATATTGATCGATGGCAGCAGCACCCCTGCATTCAGTCCGCTTTACCAGCAAATCAAAGGGCTGATTCTCAACAGCTTGCGAGGTGCGGAATGGCGCCCCGGCGAGGCAATTCCAAGCGAGATGGACCTCGCCGGACGCTATCGGGTCAGTCAGGGTACTGTTCGCAAGGCAATTGATGAACTAGCGGCTGAAAACCTGCTTTTGCGACGACAAGGCAAGGGAACCTTTGTCGCCACGCACGCCGAGCAGCAAGTGCAGTTCCGATTTCTCAAGTTGGTCCCCGAAAGTGGCACCCGTGGCAGTGAGGGGCCGGCACAGCGCAATATCATCGAATGTCGCCGGTCTCGCGCCAGTGCGGATATCGCGCGCGCGTTGGCTTTGCGTTCGGGAGATGCGGTTTTGCAGGTTCGTCGCGTGCTGAGTTTTGGCGGCACGCCTATCATTCTGGAAGACATCTGGCTTCCGGCCGCGCCATTCAAGGGCTTGACCGCAGAACGGCTGACCAATTACCAAGGACCAATGTATGCCCTGTTCGAAACCGAATTCAATGTTCGCATGGTACGCGCTGAAGAAAAGATCCGCGCCATTCCAGCCACCGCCGAACACCAGTCACTGCTGAACGTTTCTTGCGGCACACCATTGTTGAGCGTGGAGCGTACGGCGTTCACCTATCGCAACGAGCCGATGGAGCTACGCTACGGCAGTTATCGCACCGATACCCACTACTACCATAACGCCCTGAACTGATCGTCCGCGCAACCGACAACTCGTCAGATTGGTGCAATGTTCGGGAGAATCCGCTTGATCCAGGGCAAAACAGCGGCAGTAAGAGGACGAAAATGAGGGTTTTCCCCGTCAGATGATGCTGCATTGCAATAGAATTTCGTGGTGACCAGCATCCCCCGGTTACGCCCAGCTTCACTTAAAACTTAGAAAGCGTCTTATGTCTGAAACAGCGTCGAGCCCAGCAAAGAAGCGGCCTGAATTTCGCAATATCGATTTCCCCAGTCTTGTCAGCTACCGATGGCCCCTCGCGTCACTGGCTTCGGGCATGCACCGAGTCAGCGGTGCCATCATGTTTTTTCTGTTGCCGTTTGTCATCTGGATGTTTGATGCCTCCATCTCGTCCGAGATTTCCTACGCCAAGTTCACTGCCGCTTTCAATGCAGGCATGCTTGGTATTCCCGGCGTGTTGTGGAAACTCGTGGTACTTGGGTTGATCTGGGCGGGCTTGCACCACTTTATCGCCGGCATGCGCCATTTGTGGATGGACACCCATCACCATCATGTGGGCAAAGATTTTGGCCGTCAAACCGCCGCCGTCGTGTTGGGCCTCACACTCACCCTCACCGCGGTGCTCGGCGCCAAGTTGTTTGGTCTTTACTGATTCAGGAGTTGAGTATGTCTGTCAATTATGGTTCCCACCGCACGGTGGTTGGTGCTCACTACGGTATGCGCGATTGGTTGTCACAACGTGTGACCGCGGTTTTGATGGCGCTATTCACCATCGTGGTACTGGTACAAGTTATTTTCAGCAAAGGTGCCATCAGCTATGAGCGCTGGGCTGGCATTTTTTCACCGCAATGGATGAAGGTTCTGACTTTCGTGATGTTTTTGTCGTTGTTTTATCACGTCTGGGTAGGCATGCGTAATATCTTTATGGACTACGTCAAGCCCTATGCCTTCCGCTTTGTCATGCACGTGTTTGCCCTGGCCTGGTTGGTCGGCTGCACCGGCTGGGCCATTCAGGTTCTCTGGCGTCTTTGATCCAGCTGCTCGCTACAAGCTCGCAGCCCTCTGTTGACGCCTGGCTGCCAAACCAATAATCCAGAAAACAAACCATTATGACTGCAACTTCCAAACTCACAACGCGCAAATTTGACGTCGTCATCGTCGGCGCCGGTGGCTCGGGTATGAGCGCATCGCTGCGCCTGTCCAACGCTGGGCTCAATGTCGCTGTGCTCACCAAGGTATTCCCCACCCGCTCACATACGGTGGCCGCGCAGGGCGGAATTGGCGCCAGCCTGGGCAACATGGCTGAAGACAACTGGCACTACCATTTTTACGACACCATCAAAGGCTCTGACTGGCTGGGTGACCAAGATGCCATCGAGTTTATGTGCCGTGAAGCGAACCAAGTCGTCTATGAGTTAGAGCACTTTGGCATGCCTTTTGACCGCAACCCGGATGGCACAATTTACCAGCGCCCCTTTGGCGGCCATACCGCCAACTACGGCGAGAAGCCGGTGCAGCGCGCCTGTGCCGCAGCTGACCGCACTGGCCACGCCATGCTGCACACGCTGTACCAACAGAATGTCAAGGCCCACACCAACTTTTTCGTTGAGTGGATGGCACTGGACCTGATCCGCGACGCCGATGGCGATGTGGTCGGCGTGACGGCGCTCGAAATGGAAACTGGCGAAATTCACGTGCTGCGCGCCAAAACTGTGTTGCTGGCCACCGGGGGGGCGGGACGCATTTTTGCTGCCTCCACGAACGCGTTCATCAACACGGGTGACGGCTTGGGCATGGCGGCCCGCGCCGACATCCCTTTGCAAGACATGGAGTTCTGGCAATTCCACCCCACGGGTGTCGCCGGGGCTGGTGTATTGCTGACCGAAGGCTGTCGAGGTGAAGGTGCCATTTTGCGCAACAGCAATGGCGAGCGCTTTATGGAGCGCTATGCACCGACACTCAAGGACCTGGCGCCGCGCGACTTTGTTTCACGCTGCATGGATCAGGAAATCAAGGAGGGTCGTGGTTGTGGCCCCAACAAGAGCTACATCAACCTGGATATGACCCACCTGGGTGCGGACACCATCGCTCTGCGCCTGCCCAGCGTGTTTGAGATTGGTCATAATTTTGCCAACGTCGACATCACCAAAGAGCCGATTCCAGTCATTCCAACCATTCATTATCAGATGGGTGGCATCCCGACGAACGTTCATGGCCAGGTGGTGACGCCGGACGGGCAAGGGGGTCAAAAGGTGGTCAATGGTTTGTATGCAGTCGGTGAATGCGCCTGTGTGAGTGTCCATGGCGCCAATCGCCTTGGTACCAACTCACTGCTGGATATCGTGGTGTTTGGGCGTGCCGCTGGCAAACACATTGTTCAGTTCAATGACGAAAACAACAACCACAAGCCAGTGCCTGAAAACGGTGCGGACATTTC
Source organism: Rhodoferax sp. (assembly GCF_018063565.1). GTDB lineage: Bacteria > Pseudomonadota > Gammaproteobacteria > Burkholderiales > Burkholderiaceae_C > Rhodoferax. The sequence continues at coordinate 69,533 of NZ_JAGPBB010000004.1, read as the reverse complement.
GTTGGTGCGAATCAACCGGCTGGACACCTCCAAATCTGGCGACTATGCACAAAAAGTGGCCGATGACATTCGCAACACGATGCAAACCCATGCCAGTGTGTTTCGCACGCAGGCGAGCATGGATGAAGGCGTGGTCAAAATCGCAGCCATGCGCGACGCGGTCAACAACATCACATTGGCTGACAAATCCAAGATATTCAATACCGCGCGTGTCGAGGCACTGGAAGTCGACAACATGATGGAAGCCGCGCAAGCCACCATGGTGTCTGCCGCTGCCCGCAAAGAATGCCGTGGCGCGCATACGGTGCTTGACTATGACCGCCCGGCCGACGATGCGACATGCCCACTTGGCCGTGACGACGTGAACTGGCTCAAGCACACCCTGTGGGACCGCAAGACCAACACCCTGAGCTACAAACCGGTCAACCTCAAGCCCCTGACGGTCGCCTCTGTGCCACCCAAGGTCCGCACGTTCTGATCGCGTTCATACGGCAGTTTTCTGCATCCCACCGAACAAGAGAATCCATCATGGCAAAACGCACCTTTCAGATTTACCGTTACAACCCGGATACCGATGCCAAACCCTACATGCAAACCGTTGAGCTGGAACTCGATGGCAGCGAGCGCATGTTGCTTGATGTGCTGGGCAAACTGAAGAAACTCGACCCCACCCTGTCGTATCGACGTTCGTGTCGCGAAGGCATCTGTGGATCGGACGCGATGAACATCAACGGAAAAAATGGGCTGGCCTGCCTGATCAATATGCGCACTCTGCCCGACACCATTGTGCTCAAGCCGCTGCCTGGCCTGCCGGTGATTCGTGATCTGATCGTCGACATGACGCTGTTTTTTCAGCAGTACCACTCGATCAAACCCTATTTGATCAACGAAACGCGCCCACCAGAAAAAGAACGCCTGCAAAGCCCAGAAGAACGTGATGAACTCAATGGTTTGTATGAGTGCATTCTGTGTGCCAGCTGCTCCACCAGTTGCCCGGTATTCTGGTGGAATCCGGACAAGTTTGTTGGGCCAGCAGGGCTGTTGCAAGCGTACCGCTTTATTGCTGACAGCCGGGACGAAGCCACCAGCGAACGCCTTGACAATCTTGAAGACCCCTACCGCCTGTTCCGCTGCACCACCATCATGAACTGTGTTGATGTTTGTCCGAAAGGTTTGAATCCTACTGCTGCCATTGGCAAAATCAAAGAGTTGATGGTGCGCCGAGCCATTTAGTATCTGCCGTATGCACAACATGTCGGCAGTTTTGCCAGATCAATTGATTGATGAGCGAGCATTGAGCAAGTTGCGCTGGCGTTGCCGACGGGGCCTGTTAGAGAATGATATTTTCATTGAGCGTTTTTTTAAGCGATTTGAACCCACGCTGACCGTCAAGCAGGCGCAAGGTCTGAACGCTCTAATGGAACTCAGTGACAACGATCTGCTGGATTTGCATCTGGGACGAAAGACCCTGCTGCAGGTTCAACCTGATCTGGTTCGCGATGACACGTCTGAAGTTTTGAGTATGTTGAGAGCAACCCCCTGAAAGGTCGATATGAAACTAGCTGAGAATAAAGCCACACTGTCGTTTTCCAACGGCAGCCCCAGCGTCGATTTGCCGGTCTATCAAGGCAGCGTCGGGCCTGATGTCATCGACATCCGAAAGCTCTACGCTCAAACTGGCATGTTCACTTATGATCCGGGCTTTTTGTCCACGGCGTCGTGCCAATCTGGCATCACCTACATTGACGGTGACAAGGGGGAATTGCTGTACCGGGGATACCCAATCGAGCAACTCGCAACCAAGTGTGACTACCTCGACACCTGTTATCTGTTGCTCAAAGGCGACTTGCCCAAAGAGAAAGAGCGCAAAGACTTCCACAAACTGGTCATCAACCACACCATGGTCAATGAGCAGATGCAGTTTTTCATGCGCGGCTTTCGCCGTGATGCACATCCCATGGCCGTGCTGACTGGTCTGGTCGGTGCCTTGTCCGCCTTCTACCACGACAGCACCGATATCAACAACCCAGAGCATCGCGATGTGGCCGCCATCCGGCTGATTGCCAAGATGCCGACACTGGTGGCCATGGCCTACAAGTACGGCATTGGGCAGCCCTATATGTACCCGCGCAATGACCTGAGCTACGCGGGCAATTTCCTGCGCATGATGTTTGGCACCCCCTGCGAAGAGTACAAAGTCAATCCGGTGCTTGAGCGCGCCCTTGATCGCATCTTCATCTTGCATGCTGACCACGAGCAAAATGCCTCCACCTCGACGGTACGTCTGTGCGGGTCATCCGGAACCAATCCTTTTGCGGCCATTGCGGCAGGTGTCGCATGTTTGTGGGGGCCAGCACATGGTGGTGCCAACGAAGCTTGCCTGAACATGTTGGAAGACATCCAGCGCCAGGGTGGTGTGGCCAAGGTCGGTCAATTCATGGAACAGGTGAAAGACAAGAACTCTGGCGTCAAATTGATGGGATTTGGCCACCGCGTTTACAAAAACTACGACCCACGTGCCAAACTCATGCAGGAAACCTGCAACGAGGTGTTGGCCGAGTTGGGTTTGGAGAACGATCCATTGTTCAAGCTCGCTAAAGAGCTTGAAAAGATTGCCCTCGAAGACGACTACTTCGTGCAGCGCAAGCTGTATCCCAATGTTGACTTCTATTCCGGCATTGTGCAGCGGGCAATTGGCATCCCGGTAAACCTTTTCACCGGCGTGTTCACGCTGGCACGCACCGTAGGCTGGATCGCGCAGCTCAACGAAATGATCAGCGACTCCGAATACAAAATTGGCCGTCCACGTCAATTGTTCACCGGGGCTACCGCCCGCAATGTCAAACCGGTCACTGAACGTTAAGCAACTCACCGTCTGACCGGACCCGCCGGATGGCAACACCGGCGGGTTTTTTTTGCCACCCACCGTCTAAAATCGCCGCTCAACCGTCAGCATTACAAAGACCCGCATGGAACCCAACGCCCTTGTCCGCACCCTGTACGACAAACTCTGGGACGAACACGTCGTCCACACCGAAGAAGACGGCACCGCCCTGCTATATATCGACCGCCATTTGGTCCATGAAGTCACCAGCCCACAGGCGTTTGAAGGTCTGCGTCAGGCCGGTCGCAAAGTCTGGCGTGTCAGCTCGGTGGTGGCCACCGCCGACCACAATACCCCCACGACCGGCTGGGAACACGGTTACGACGGCATCACTGACCTCACCAGCAAAGAGCAGGTCATGACATTGGACGCCAATATCAGGGAATATGGCGCGGCCGCCTACTTTCCGTTTCTGTCGCGTCGTCAGGGTATCGTCCATGTGATTGGCCCTGAGAATGGCGCCACGCTGCCGGGCATGACCGTCGTCTGTGGTGACTCGCACACCTCCACCCACGGTGCCTTTGGCGCGCTGGCCCACGGGATTGGTACCAGTGAGGTCGAGCACGTCATGGCCACACAAACCCTGCTGGCAAAAAAAGCCAAAAACATGCTGATTCAGGTCGACGGTGTATTGCAACGTGGCTGCGGCGCCAAAGACATCGTGCTGGCCATCATCGGCAAGATCGGCACTGCTGGCGGTACCGGGTACACCATCGAGTTCGCCGGCACCGCCATTCGCGCCCTCAGCATGGAGGGTCGCATGACCATTTGCAACATGGCCATCGAAGCGGGTGCCCGTGCCGGCCTGGTGGCAGTTGACGAAAAAACCATCCAGTACCTCAAGGGACGGCCGCTGGCCCCTGGGCACAGTGCGGCCAACGAATCAGCCGCTGCGGTCGAGTGGGAGGAAGCCGTTCGTTATTGGAAGACCTTGCAGTCGGATTCAGGTGCCCATTTTGACGCCATCGTCAAACTTGACGCGTCAACGCTGGTACCCCAAGTCACCTGGGGTACCTCACCCGAGATGGTGCTGGGCATTGATGCCCGGGTACCCGACCCCGACAAAGAAAAGGACACGAACAAGCGGGCAGCGATCGAGCGGGCGTTGACCTACATGGGGCTGACACCGGGCAAAGCACTGAACGATTTGTACGTTGACAAGGTATTCATCGGCTCCTGTACCAACAGCCGAATTGAAGACATGCGTGAAGCTGCCGCCATGGTCAAGTCCCTGGGTCGGCGGGTGGCAGCCAACATTCGTATGGCGATGATTGTGCCGGGCTCTGGCCTGGTCAAAGACCAGGCCGAGCGCGAAGGCCTGCACGAGATATTCAAAGCCGCAGGCTTCGAGTGGCGTGAGCCGGGATGCTCCATGTGTCTGGCCATGAACGCGGACCGGCTTGAGCCCGGCGAGCGCTGCGCCTCGACCAGCAACCGCAACTTTGAAGGCCGCCAAGGTGCGGGTGGCCGCACCCATCTGGTCAGCCCGGCGATGGCCGCCGCGGCTGCGGTTCATGGCCATTTTGTCGATGTCCGGCAGTTTGCCTGACGCCGGTTGAAATCAACTCCAACTCCACGCCATGCAAAAATTCACACTGCTCAAAGGTCTCGTGGCCCCGATGGACCGGGAAAACGTCGACACCGACGCGATCATTCCCAAACAGTTCCTCAAGTCGATTCGCAAAACCGGCTTTGGCCAGAATCTGTTTGACGAGTGGCGCTACCTTGACACCGGCTATCCCGGCCAGGACCCGGCCAGTCGCCAACCCAATCCTGACTTTGTGCTTAACCAGTCACGTTATCAGGGTGCGTCGATCCTGCTGGCACGCAAGAACTTTGGCTGCGGTTCCTCGCGTGAGCACGCGCCCTGGGCACTTGATCAGTATGGTTTTCGGGCCATCATCGCGCCGAGCTACGCCGACATTTTTTTCAACAACAGTTTCAAGAACGGCTTGTTGCCAATTGTGTTGAGTGAATCGCAAGTCAGCAGGTTGTTTGACGAGGTGACGGCGTTCCCCGGATACACGTTGACCGTCGATTTGGAGCAACAACTTGTGCTCAAGCCAGATGGTGAAGCCTGGCCCTTCGAGGTGCAGGCGTTTCGCAAGTACTGCCTGCTCAATGGGTTTGACGACATCGGTCTGACCCTGCGTCATGCCGACAAGATCCGTGCCTTTGAGGCCGAGCGTTTGGCCAAGAAACCCTGGTTAGCGCGCACCATGATGGCGTGAACAGCGATCAATTCAATATCAATCAACATCGCCTGGCCGGGTCTGTGATGCTGCCGGGTACTCCAAAGGAAACCCATTCATGAAAATCGCAGTCCTGCCCGGTGACGGCATTGGTACCGAAATCGTCGCTGAAGCCGTCAAGGTGCTCAAGGCGCTTGATCTCACTTTCGAGATGGAAACCGCCCTGGTGGGCGGCGCTGCCTATGCCGCGCATGGGCATCCCTTGCCAGAATCCACCCTGAGACTGGCCAAAGAAGCAGACGCGGTGTTGTTTGGTGCCGTTGGCGACTGGAAATACGACCATCTGGAGCGCCATCTGCGGCCCGAACAAGCGATTTTGGGTTTGCGCAAGAACCTGGGCCTGTTCGCCAACTTCCGACCCGCGATCTGTTACGAGCAACTGGTGAACGCCTCCAGCCTCAAGCCCGAACTGGTGGCTGGCCTGGACATCCTGATCATCCGCGAACTCACTGGCGACATCTACTTTGGCCAACCGCGTGGTCGCCGTGTAGCAACCGATGGCCACTTTCCTGGCGCAGAGGAAGCCTTTGACACCATGCGCTACAGCCGCCCAGAAATTGAACGCATTGCCCATGTGGCATTTCAGGCGGCGCGCAAACGCAACAAACGCGTGACCAGCGTGGACAAAGCCAACGTGCTGGAAACCTTCCAGTTCTGGAAAGACGTGGTCACCGAGGTCGGCCAACAATACCCGGATGTGGCACTCGACCATATGTACGTTGACAACGCAGCTATGCAGTTGGTCAAGGCACCCAAGAAATTCGATGTGATCGTCACCGGCAACATGTTTGGCGACATCCTGTCAGACGAAGCTTCGATGCTCACCGGCTCGATCGGCATGCTGCCCTCGGCCAGCCTCAACGCCAGCAACCAGGGACTGTACGAGCCCAGCCACGGCAGCGCACCTGATATTGCCGGCCAAGGAATTGCCAACCCTCTGGCGACGATACTGAGTGCCGCCATGATGCTGCGCTTTAGCCTGAATCAGGAAGCAGCCGCACAGCGCATCGAAGACGCAGTGCAGTCGGTGCTGCAGCAAGGCTTGCGAACTGCCGACATCTACAGCGACGGCTGCACCCGCGTGTCAACGCTTGAGATGGGCAACGCGGTTGTCAAGGCCCTGTAATTCCTCCATTTACAATACGGGGCATGCAACACATTGACTGCACACCTTCGCATTCGTCCGCCAAGACGGGTGGCGTGGTACGTGGCCATGTTGCTATGGCAAGGTCTTTTGTGACCCAAACGACAACCATTACTGACTGACAGAGCCTGGTTCGTCGCGCCCCTACCGGCCAGACGAGCCGGGCAGATGAAATCCGTGTATTTCGACAATCTGAAAGGGCAATATCATGAAAATCGGCAATCTGGTCGGCCTCGTAGGCTGGCGTGGTATGGTGGGCTCGGTCTTGATCGACCGAATGCAGGCAGAGGGCGACTTCGACCTGATCGAACCCATGTTCTTTTCCACTTCGAATGCGGGAGGTGCTGCGCCAGCACTGGCCAAAAACGAAACCACCCTGCAAGATGCCTATGACATCGACGCGCTCAAGCGTTGTGACATCGTCATCAGTGCCCAGGGTGGCGACTACACCACAGCTGTGTTCCCCAAGTTACGCGCCGCCGGATGGACTGGTCACTGGATCGACGCGGCGTCGACGCTGCGCATGGAGAAAAACGCCGTCATCATTCTCGATCCGGTCAACATGCCGGTGATTCAGAGCGCTTTGGCCAAAGGCGGCAAAGACTGGATCGGCGGCAACTGCACGGTGAGCTGCATGTTGATGGGGGTTGGCGCGCTGTACAAGGCTGGCCTGGTCGAGTGGATGAGCACGCAGACCTACCAGGCAGCCAGTGGTGGTGGTGCGCAGCACATGCGGGAGTTGCTGACGCAATACGGCACGCTCAACGCCGAGGTCAAAGCTCTGCTTGACGACCCCAAGAGTGCCATTCTGGAAATCGACCGCAAAGTCATCGCCAAACAACGCGCCCTGTCTGGCGCAGATACCGCCAACTTTGGCGTTCCCCTGGGCGGATCACTGATTCCCTGGATCGACAAGGATTTGGGCAACGGCATGTCCAAAGAGGAGTGGAAAGGCATGGCCGAGACCAACAAGATCATGGGTATGGGCGAGGCCTTTGGCACACCGCCGGTGCCGGTCGATGGGTTTTGCGTGCGGGTGGGGGCCATGCGCTGCCACAGTCAGGCCCTGACTTTCAAACTCAAGAAAGACGTGCCCGTGGGCGATATCGAAGCCATGATCGCCGCCGACAACGCGTGGGTCAAAGTGGTACCCAACACCCGTGAGGCCACCTTGAAAGATCTGACACCGGTGGCAGTGACCGGCACCATGACCATTCCGGTGGGCCGTATCCGCAAGATGGCCATGGGTCCGCAGTACCTGGGGGCCTTCACCATTGGTGACCAGTTATTGTGGGGCGCGGCCGAACCACTGCGGCGCATGCTGCGCATCTTGTTACAGGCCTGAAACGCCTTGTAGACCTTGGCAACGCACAACACGAGAAGTTGGCGTTGTCAGGGCTATATGTTGGCCCGGTACAACATAGAATCACACGTGGGTAAGGTCAAAGGTATAGCACCCGATTCACGGCTGAGCGAACTTGTCAGGCCATGACTTTGATGCTATGGTTCTCGGATCGAACATTCGACCAGGTCATGCGTCCAGAACGAGATGCCATCTGATGGCGGTCCAACCGGAGTCAACAAATTGATTGCAAAGTCTCAACAACGGCAGTTCAGCGCTATCGCGCTGGCTGTACTCTTGGGCTTGTGGGGTTCCCATGCGTCGGCGTTGTCGCTTGGCCGCATCAGTGTTCAATCGGCACTTGGTGAGCCCCTGTTAGCCGAAATCGAGATTCTGGACATCAACGCCGACGAGGCGGCTTCTCTTTCCAGCAAAATTGCGCCGCCGGAGAGTTTCAAGTTAGCTGGTCTGGAGTACAACCCGGCACTGGGCAGCGTGCGGGCGACGCTGCAGTACCGCCCGAATGGGCGCTCGTTCATCAAGCTCAACAGCGATCGCGCCATTGCCGAACCGTTTGTCGACATGCTGCTTGAAACCAGCTGGAGTTCCGGTCGCATTGTGCGCGACTACACCATGCTGTTCGATCCGCCCAGTTTGCGCGACGCGAATGTTGCTGTCGCTGCCATCGGAGCCGCGCCGGCCACACCACGACCCGTGCAGCCCAGTTCAACTGCGCCCCTTGCACCACCATTGGCTGCCACGACGCGCCCGGAGCCGACGTCCACGCCGCTGCCAGGCAAACCAGCTGCCCCGGTGACCACCCGTCCGCCCACACCCGTGCCCGCGCCGATGCCAACCCAGGTTCCCGCTCGACCAGCCACCCCGCCGGCAACCGACAAGACCCTGATTGTGAAAGCGGGTGATACCGCTGGACGTATTGCCATCGCCCACAAACCTGCCACCGTGTCACTGGACCAAATGCTGGTGGCTTTGTTGCGCGCCAATCCGGACGCTTTTATCCAGAACAATGTCAACCGCATCAAGGCCGGCGCCGTGCTTGATCTTCCCTCAGAGAGTGAGGCAGCCGTAACGCCGGCACCGCAGGCCCGGCAGATCGTGATTGCCCAAAGTGCGGATTTCAACGATTTCCGGCGCAAGTTTGCCAGCAACGCACCGACGGCGGCGCAGGCACCCGCAGCGCGCGAACTTAGCGGCAAAATACAAACCACGGTTGAAGAGAAAAAACCGGCAGCCGCCGCAACGGATCGCCTGACCTTGTCCAAGGGTGCTGTTCAAGGCAAAGGGACCGAGGCGGAATTGGCAAATCAGCGCAACGCCCGGGAGACCGCCAATCGTGCCGCTGAACTGGCCAAGAATCTCAGCGATCTCAACCAACTGGCCGCTGCATCCAGTGTGGCCGCGCCCGCCAGTGCCGCCAGTTCAGCCCCCACCAGGCCTGATCTGCCCGCTATTGTGGCCACACCGGCCACAGTTGTCGCGGCGCCAGCAGCCTCGGCAACCGCCGAGCCACCCGCAGCTCCGGCAGCTGTCGCTTCAGCGGCAGACGCAGCCGCCTCGGCGACACCCAAAGCGTCGGCGCCAGCCGCACCTGCCTTGCCACCAGAGGCCAGCGCCGAAACAGGCTTGATGGATGCATTGCTGGACAACCCGCTGGTGCCTGGTGGAGCCATTGCACTGCTGGCACTTCTGGCTGGTTTTGCTGTCTATAGGGTGCGCCAACGCAAGGCAGCGGTGCAGGCGGACAGCGACCTGGACGCACCACCTGAGTTCCTGCTCAATGCCAGCGGAGGACAAAGTGTGGACACCCGCGACGATGTTCCCAGCGGCACCTCGATGGTTTACTCGCCAAGCCAATTGGACGCAGCCGATGAGGTTGATCCGGTGGCCGAGGCTGATGTTTACATGGCCTATGGCCGTGATTTACAAGCCGAAGAAATTCTCAAGGACGCGTTGCGCAACACGCCAGATCGTTTGGCTATTCATCACAAATTGCTCGAAATCTACGCCAAGCGTGGTGATGTCAAGGCCTTTGAGTCGATTGCCACACTGGCTTTCAATCTGACCGATGGCACGGGTACTGATTGGGAGCGGGTGTGTGAAAAGGGGTTGACGATCGACCCCGACAACGCGCTCTACCTGCCAGGTGGCGCGCCTTTTGCCAAACCCAGTCCCGTCACTGGCCCGATGCCCTTCGACGATGACCCCACAACGGCACCCTATGTACCCAAACCACCGGCAGAAAAACCGGCTGGTACCAGCAGTTTTGTCGACCTTGACCTTGATCTGGACTTCTCGGACGAACCTGCCCCGCAGGCCGATGCAAGCCCGCCGGTAGCCGCAGCAGAGTTCCTGCCAGAACCGGAACTGGCGGATTTGCCGGCGATCACGCCCGACCCATTGGCACCAGGGCTAGCACCGCAAGCTGTCAGCGAACCTGAGCTCAGCATTGAGGGGCTGGATTTCTCTTTGCCTGAACCCGTTGAGCCAGCCACTTCCGACCCGACGCTGCAGCCCCCGTCACCCTCCGTTACAGAGCCCACCGACGCCGGTGCCGATCTGGTCGATTTTGATCTGGGTTCACTGGCACTCGACATGGGAGACGAGCCGATCACAGTGGCGGGTGCACTGCCTGAGGGGCAAGACCCACTGGAGACCAAGCTGGCGCTTGCTGAAGAATTTTTGGCGATCGGTGATGACGATGGTGCCCGCGCGCTCATCGAAGAGGTGATCGCCGAGGCCTCGGGCGACATGAAGTCAAAGGCCGAAACAGCACTGGGAAAGCTTTGAACAGTCGGTGCAACACCCAGCCGGATCGCGGCAATCGCCCAACGTGAGGCTGGCACTCGGCATCAGTTACAACGGCTTGGCCTACCAGGGTTGGCAAAGCCAGTCCAGCGGCCTGACCGTTCAGGACAAACTGGAGAAAGCCCTCGGGGCGTTTTGTGCCCAACCCGTCAGCACGCTATGCGCCGGTCGCACCGATGCTGGTGTGCATGCACTGATGCAAGTTGTCCACTTTGATACACCACTGGATCGCCCCGAGTTCGCCTGGGTGCGGGGCCCCAATGCCTTGTTGCCGCACGACATCGCGGTACAGTGGGCCAAGGTGGTTCCAACCGGGTTCCACTGTCGTGCCAGCGCGCTGACGCGTCGGTACGTATACCTTGTGCTCGATGCCGCCGTGCGCCCGAGCCTGGATACGGGGCGCGTCGGCTGGGTCTTCAAACCACTTGATCAGTCGCGCATGGAGCAGGCCGCGCAGCATTTACTGGGTGAACATGACTTCAGTTCGTTTCGCGCCAGCGCCTGCCAAGCCTTGTCACCGGTGAAGACGCTCAGGCATATTGGCATCCGCCGCAGCGGGACCTATTGGCGCTTTGAGTTTGAAGCCAATGCTTTTTTGCACCACATGATCCGCAACATCATGGGCTGCCTGATCCTGGTCGGTGATGGCCGCAAACCACCCGAATGGATGCTGGAGGTGTTGGCGGCGCGAGACCGTGACGCCGCCGCACCGACCTTTTCACCGAACGGCCTGTATTTTGTTGGTCCGCGCTACGACGCCGCCTGGGGTCTCCCGGAGCGACCGAGTCTGCTGGACGGCCTGCCCGGAGCATGACCGAGATGCCCAACCACGGCGAAATTGCACCGCTGGTCGTTACTGTCACACCGCTGCGCACCCGCATCAAAATGTGCGGCTTTACCCGCGAGGCTGACGTCGACGCCGCCGTGGCGGCCGGTGCTGACGCCTTGGGCTTTGTCTTGTATGCCAAAAGCCCACGCCATGTATCGGCCGAGCGAGCCGCCGAACTGGCCAGTCGACTGCCACCTTTTGTCAGCCCGGTGCTGCTATTTGTGAACGCATCCACGGCACAGGTCCGCGCTTCGTGCGCGCTGGTGCCAGGGGCCATCGTCCAATTTCATGGTGATGAATCGCCACAGGCATGCCATGAAGCCTGTGCGCCCGACCAACGCCCCTACTTGCGCGCTGCGCGTATTCCCTTGGGTGAGGCCGGGCGCGACTTCGATCTCTTAAAATTTGCGCATGATTTTTCACAGGCTCAGGCCATTTTGCTGGACGCGCAGGTTGACGGGTACGGCGGTGGCGGGCACACATTCCATTGGTCACTGCTGCCTCCAAACGTCAACGCTCACCTCGTCTTGAGTGGTGGGCTCAACGCTGCCAACGTGATCGATGGCATCGCGCAGCTGCGCCCGCGCTGTAAAACGCTGGCGGTGGATGTCAGCTCGGGCATTGAGGTGCCGGGGCAAAAAGGCATCAAGGACGCTGGCCGCATGCGTGAGTTTGTCGCGGCGGTTCGCCAGGCAGACCAACTTCTATATAACAAATAGGCTTCCAGCCCTTATTAAAAAAGCGCTTTAAGCTATCAACTTCATACCAACATGCTTGACTACCAACAACCCGATGCACGTGGCCACTTTGGCATTTACGGCGGCAGTTTTATCTCCGAGACGCTGACGCACGCGGTCAATGAGCTCAAGGCGGCTTACGCCAAGTACCAATATGACCCGGCCTTCATTGCAGAATTCGAGTCCCAGTTGGCACATTTTGTCGGTCGCCCGTCACCCGTCTATCACGCCGCGCGCATCAGCCGCGAGATGGGCGGCGCGCAAATCTTCCTCAAACGCGAAGACCTCAACCACACTGGTGCACACAAGATCAACAACACGATTGGCCAGGCGATGCTGGCCAAGCGCATGGGCAAGCCGCGCGTGATCGCCGAAACGGGTGCCGGCCAGCACGGCGTGGCCACCGCCACCATTTGCGCCCGCTATGGGCTGGAATGCGTGGTTTATATGGGCAGCGAAGATGTCAAGCGCCAAAGTCCCAACGTCTATCGCATGAAGCTGCTCGGGGCCACCGTGGTGCCGGTCGAATCGGGCAGCAAAACGCTCAAAGACGCATTGAATGAAGCCATGCGCGACTGGGTGGCCAATGTGGACAACACCTTCTACATCATCGGCACCGTGGCCGGACCGCACCCATACCCGATGATGGTGCGCGATTTTCAGAGCGTCATCGGCAAGGAATGCCTAATGCAGATGCCCGAAATGCTCAAAGCTGCCGGGTGCGCCGGTGACCAACCCGATGCGGTGGTGGCGTGTGTCGGCGGTGGCTCCAACGCCATGGGCATTTTTTACCCCTATATTGAGCATGAAGCCACGCGTTTGATTGGCGTGGAAGCCGCTGGTGCCGGCATGGATAGCGGCAAGCATTCCGCCAGCATCCAGCGCGGCAGCCCCGGCGTGCTGCATGGCAACCGAACCTATGTGCTGCAAGATGACAACGGCCAGGTCACCGAGACGCACAGCATCAGCGCCGGGCTGGATTACCCCGGTGTCGGCCCCGAGCACGCCTTTTTGAACGACATTGGCCGCGCCGAATACGTCGGCATCACCGACGTGGAGGCGCTGGATGCCTTCCACTACCTCTGCCGCGCCGAGGGCATCATCCCCGCACTGGAATCCAGCCACGCGCTGGCCTACGCCATGAAGCTGGCCAAAACCATGCGCCCCGACCAATCAATTCTGGTCAACCTGTCAGGACGCGGCGACAAGGACATTGGCACGGTGGCAGATTTGTCAGGCGCAGACTTCTTCTGCCGCCCGAGCTGCCAGGGCCAATCGGTCAAAGGAAATCCATCCATTGGGCCTTCGGCCCATATGCAGATTGCGCAACCAGCTACTTCTTCAGGAGTTTCCAAATGAGCCGCATTGTTGCCACCTTTGCCCAGTTACAAGCGCAAGGCCGCAAGGCGCTGATTCCGTTTGTCACCGCCGGATTCCCGTTTGCCGATGTCACGCCTGAGTTGATGCACGCTTTTGTCGCCGGAGGGGCTGACGTGATCGAGTTGGGAGTGCCCTTTTCCGACCCCAGCGCCGACGGCCCGGTGATTCAAAAAGCCGGGGACAAGGCACTGGCTTTTGGCATTGGACTGACCCAGGTACTCGACATGGTTCGGAAATTTCGCCAGCAAGATAGCACCACACCGGTGGTGCTGATGGGTTACGCCAACCCGATAGAGCGCTATAACCAAACGCATGGCGCTCCTGCATCAATAGCTGGCTACGCACAACCCACCAGCGCTACAAGCCCATTTGTGCATGATTCTGCGGCAGCCGGGGTGGACGGTGTGCTGATCGTCGATTACCCCCCAGAAGAGTGCCAGGAATTTGCCGCCGAGCTTAAACGCTACGGCATGGACCTGATCTTTTTACTGGCCCCCACCTCTACCGACGAGCGCATGGCACAAGTGGGCCAATTAGCCAGCGGCTATGTGTATTACGTGTCGCTCAAGGGCGTAACCGGCTCGGGCTCACTCGACACCGAGGCCGTCAAAGCCATGCTGCCGCGTATTAGAGCGCATGTCAGCGTGCCCGTCGGTGTAGGTTTCGGCATCCGCGACGCCGCCACCGCCCGCGCGATTGGTGCCTCCGCTGACGCGGTGGTGATTGGCAGCAAAATCATCCAGTTGATCGATGCCCAGCCACGCGCACAGGTCGCCAGCACGGCTCAATCTTTTTTGCGCGACATACGTAGCGCGCTGGATTCATAATGCGCCACTGAAAACGCGACGTGACAGCGCAAGTCTGGAGAAAATTAGATGAGTTGGCTCGAAAAACTGCTTCCCCCCAAAATTCAGCACACCGACCCCAAAGACCGGCGTGCCGTGCCCGAAGGCCTGTGGATCAAATGCCCGGCCTGCGACAGTGTGCTGTACAAGACCGACCTGGAACACAACCAGAACGTCTGCCCGACCTGTAGCCACCACCACCGCATCGGTGCGCGGGCTCGGCTCAATGTGTTCATGGACAACGAGGGACGCTACGAAATCGGCCAGGAAGTGCTGCCGGTGGATGCGCTTAAGTTCAAGGACAGCCGCAAATACCCCGAACGCCTGAAAGAAGCACTGGAGAACACCGGTGAGACCGATGCCCTGGTCGTGATGGGTGGCAGCGTCATGGGCATTGGCCTGGTGGCGGCTTGTTTTGAGTTTGAGTTCATGGGCGGCAGCATGGGCTCGGTGGTAGGTGAGCGTTTTGTGCGAGGCGTGCACACCGCGATCGAGCAGAAAGTACCCTTCGTCTGCTTCACCGCCACCGGCGGCGCGCGTATGCAGGAAGGTTTGCTTAGCCTGATGCAGATGGCTAAAACCAATGCATCACTCACTCAGCTTGCCAAGAAAGGCCTGCCCTTTGTCAGCGTGCTGACCGACCCGACCATGGGCGGGGTGAGTGCCGGTTTTGCCTTTTTGGGTGACGTGGTGATTGCCGAGCCCAAGGCACTGATTGGTTTTGCAGGACCACGGGTGATCGAGTCGACCGTGCGAGTTACCTTGCCAGAGGGTTTTCAGCGCGCCGAGTTTTTACAGACCAAAGGTGCCGTTGACCTGATTTGCGACCGCCGTGAACTGCGCCAGACCATCGCCAATACGCTGGCGATGCTGACACGCCAAAGCGCGGATGCAGTCGGCTGAGTCGACACAGGGCCGTAGCTGAACGAGGCTACTTCACTGGGAAAATCACCCGCACCAGCAGCCCGTTTCCTTCCGCAGGGGCCTCAAGTGTCAGGGTCGCCCCCTGGTTCGACACGATCTCCTGAACAATGGCCAGACCGAGGCCGGCACCATCCACCGTTTTGTTGGCGCGCTCGAACGGGAGCATGACGCGACTTCGCAATTCCGGTGCAATGCCTGGGCCATGGTCACGCAACAACAAGCTGACGGTTTGATCATCCCCTGCCAACTGCATCTCCACCACACTGTTGGTGGGCGAAAATTTCAGGGAATTGCCCAGCAGGTTGTCCATCAGCAGCCGCATATCGTCCGCATCAGCCCGCACAACGGTATCACCTCTTGCCTGTAGCGCAAATTCGATGCCCCGATGGCTGGCCAGAGCCGACAGCCCCATCATGGACTCCTGCGCAAGCAGCTGCAGGTCAACCGGTGCCAGCGGCCTGGCCCTGGTGTGGGTTTCGAGCCGTGCCAGCGTCAGCATCTGCAACAACAGATGCTGCGCCCGCCCGACGCTGGTCTTGAGCCGGGTGGTGGTCGCCTGGGCCTGGGCCGGGTCCTGCCCTTGCAGCAAATTGTCGACGTCCAGACGGATGGCAGTGATGGGTGTACGCAACTCGTGCGCCGCATTGGAGATAAAGCGCTTGTGCGCCTGCATGCTGTCGTCCAGTTGCGCCAGCAACCGGTTGAGCGTGTTGACCACTCGCAACAGTTCGCTCGGCGCATCGTGCAAGACCACCGCCTGCAGCGAGCTTGCATCGCGGCGTCCCAGTTCTTCATCAAGCTGCCGGATCGGCTTGAGAGCTTTGCGAATGGTAATACCAACCAGGGTTGCGCCGACCAGCATAACCAACAAGGCAGGTATCAGCACCTCCAGTTCCGTGTCCAGGTGCAGCGCGTCGCGTAGCGCCTGCGCATGCATCACCTGAACCGTCCGCTGCTGATTGCTCAGCGTGAACACCTTCACCTGCACCGCGTCAAACTGCGGACCACTGCGCACCGACGACAGCCCCGGTGGCGTCTGCCGCTTGACCGAGATTTTGTCGCTGGATCGGTACAACAGCTGATCGTCAGCATCCCATATCTGCACATCCAGGTGCAGCGCCGGGTCGTCGTCCCAGGTTTGCACAGTGCCCGGCAGGTCGCTGAGGATCAGCGCACGCGCGACCTGTTCGAGTTGATAGTTCAGCAGCTCAGTCTGCTGCTGGTGAACCTGATTGCGCACGGTGACACCCAGCACGACGCTGACCAGCAGCACGCCGAGCAGCAGACGGCGCTTGAGGCGGCTTTCTAACGAGACCATTGCTGATCGTGCCGTGGCACAAAATACCCGACGCCGCGGATATTCAGAATACTGTCTGACCCCAGCTTGCGGCGAATGTTGTGAACATTCACCTCCAGCGCATTGCTGAGCACCTCTTCACCCCAGCCCAGCAAACGCTCTTCCAGCTGTGCGCGAGACACCGGCACCCCGGGCCTGCGCATCAGCAACTCCAGCAACGCAAATTCTCGCGCTGACAAATTGACCATCACACCGTCACGGGTCACCACCTTGGCGTCAGGCTGCAGCGCGATCCCGCCACAGCGCAACACCGGATCGGCGCGACCGGTCCGACTGCGTATCGCCGAACGCAGCCGGGCCGCCAACTCGTCCATTTCAAAGGGTTTCAGTATGTAGTCATCGGCACCAGCATCCAGCCCAGCCACCCGGTCTGCCAAGGCATCACGGGCTGTGACCACCAGGATCGCCAGCGCGCTGCCGCCCGTTCGCAGTTCACGCAGCACGTCCATTCCGTCACGCTGAGGCAAGCCCAGGTCCAACAACATGGCATCAAACGGCTCAGTTCTGGCACATTGCAAGGCCAACTCACCGTTGCGAACCCAGTCAATCTTGAATCCCAGCCGCATCAACCCGACGCGCACTGCTTCGCCCACCTGGGGGTCATCTTCAACCAGAAGTACACGCATCTCGAATCAGTACCTGTGAATGGACATCAAGCATACGCCAACCCAATCGTCATCGCAGCGGCCATGTGCTCCCATGCTGGGTACACCCGAAAAAAAAGGCCGCGCAATCAGCGCGGCCTTTTAAAGGAGAGGCTCAATGCCTGCCATCAGCGATCAAGACGCGGCCGAGGCTTTCTTGGCAGGTGCGTCTGCAGAGGTCTTCTTGGCAGGCTTTTCTGCAGCGTGCTTCTTGACTTCCTTCTTGGCAGGCTTGCTGACAGCTTCAGGTGCCGAAGCCGATTTGGCCGCTGCAGGAGCGGACGCAGCCCCAGTAGCGGCGATAGACAGGCTGGCACCAAACAGGCCAGCGGCGACACACAAAGCGGTAATGACTGATTTCATGAGAGTTCCTTTCAGAGTTGACATTCTTGAGACGAAGAGGTGGTTGGCAATCAACCAACTGATAGCAACTGTAAGCAGTCAAACTTAGGCGAGGCTTAGGCTTGCCTTAGGCGAGGTCTAGCCTGGAAGCGGTTGCTGATAATAGGCCAAGTTTCACGGCGTATAAGGCTTGGTCGGTCCCGCAAGGCAGACCGCCAACAGCCATTGATCAGTTGGGGACAGAGCAAGCTGCACGGCGTATAAGGCATGATCTGTCCCGCAAGGCTTCAGAATGCCATCAATGCCGATGCCTGCAGGTTACCCAGGACGATAGCGGCAATTTGCAGCAGTATCAACAGCACCAGTGACGACAGGTCAACGCCACCGACCAGCGGCACGATGCGACGAATCGGAGCCAGAAGCGGACTGACCAGCCGCTCCATCACATCGGCGATGACCGAACGGGTTGGCACCCAGGAAAACACGGCGTACACAATCACCGCCCCGGTCATGCCGGCAATGGCCATGCGCAGCAAACCAAAGCCGGCCAGAATGGGCACCGCAAACAGTCCTCCCGCGCCACCCGCCAACAACCACAACAAACCGAACTCCGTCAGTTGTAGCAGGTAAGCAGCGACCAAGCTGGCCGTGTCGAGTGGGCCAATGGATGGCAACACCCGTCGCAGCGGTACAACGATCCAGTCCGTCAGCGCAAATACGAAACGCCCCAGCGGGTTGCCCGAACGTGCCGACATGGGGATACGCAGACTCTGCATATACAAGCGCAGCAGGCAGGCACCTGCCAGCAAGCCAGCCACAATTTCAAGTAACAACGAAAAAATCTGATACAGCATGGTGAACACAAGTGTTGATGGCGATGGATCATAGCGATACTGCCGCCGCTTAAAATCCGCTGTTTTGCACGTGCCCCTGGCAGCCCTTGCGACCGTTGACGATTTTGCTTTTGCTCTGTCGATCAACATGGATGCTGCACTAGTCGACCTTTTCCTGATTACCTCACATGTCTGAATCCACCACCGCCCCCGCTCCCCAAGACGAAAACCAGTTGATGGCTGAACGGCGCGAAAAACTCAAGCTGCTGCGTCAGGCGCAGGCCGCAGGCCAAGCGGTAGCCTTTCCCAACGACTTCAAACCCGCCGACCATGCGGCCATTCTGCTGGCCGCACATGACGGCAAAACGCCAGAGGACTTGCAGGCACAGGGCACGATGGCAAAGATTGCCGGACGCATGATGCTCAAGCGCGTGATGGGCAAGGCCAGTTTTGCCACGCTGCAAGACAGCACCGGGCGCATCCAGGTCTACATCAAGCGTGATGAAATCGGTGAAGATATCTACAACGCCTTCAAACACTGGGATCTGGGCGACATCGTGGCCGCCGAAGGCCTGGTGTTCAAAACCAAAACCGGCGAGTTGTCGATTCATGCCAGCAGCATCCGCCTGCTGACCAAAAGCCTGCGCCCGATGCCCGACAAGTTCCACGGTATGGCGGATCAGGAGGTCAAATACCGCCAGCGCTATGTTGACCTGATGACCGACGAAGAGACCCGAAAGCGTTTTGTGGCGCGCAGCAAGGCGGTGAGCGGCATCCGCGAGTTCATGGTGGCGCACGACTTCCTCGAAGTCGAGACCCCGATGCTGCACCCGATCCCCGGTGGTGCCAACGCCAAACCCTTCACCACGCACCACAATGCGTTGGACCAGCAGATGTTCTTGCGCATTGCACCCGAGCTGTACCTCAAGCGCCTGATCGTCGGCGGCTTTGAGCGCGTGTTCGAGATCAACCGAAGCTTCCGCAACGAAGGCATCAGCGTGCGCCACAACCCCGAGTTCACCATGATGGAGTTCTACGCGGCGTATTGGGACTACCAGGATTTGATGGCCTTCACCGAAGCGCTGATCCGCGACGCCGCGCAGCGCGCCCTGGGCACGCTGCAGCTCAGCTACGCGGGCAAACCCGTGGACTTGGCACAACCCTTTGAGCGCCTGACCATCCATGAAGCCATCTGCAAATACACCGAAGCCGGCCAGATGCTGGACGACGGCTCGGGCCTGAAGGTGGACAGCGCCACCTGGCTGCGCTCGGTACTGCCCAAACTCGGCATCACCGAGGCCAAGCACCACATCTCGACCCGCAGTCTGCCCAGCCTGCAGGTGCTGTACTTTGAAGAAACCGTGGAAGAAAAGCTCTGGCAGCCCACCTTCATCATGGAGCACCCCACCGAGATTTCGCCGCTGGCACGTGCCAATGACAGCCGCCCCGAGGTGACAGAACGTTTTGAGCTGTACATCACCGGGCGCGAATTTGGCAACGGGTTCAGCGAACTGAATGACGCCGAAGAGCAGGCCGCCCGCTTCCAGGCTCAAGTCACAGCCAAGGACAGTGGCGACGACGAGGCCATGTATTACGACCACGACTTCATCCGCGCACTGGAATACGGCATGCCCCCCACCGGTGGCTGTGGTGTGGGGCTGGACCGCCTGATGATGTTGCTGACCGACAGCAGCAGCATTCGCGACGTGATTTTGTTCCCAGCGCTGCGTCGCGAAGTTTAAGCACAAAAATGGCCTTGCTCGCTTGATTTGAATGGGTTGTTAGCTATTAAGAGCACAGCGATTGCACCCACTGGCAGTGCCCTGCGCTACCTGCTGGGCTACCCGTCAGGCACGCTGGCTCAGGTGGAAAAGCTGCTGGCCGAAGACCGCGTGGCCGACTGGCTGCTGAAAAAGTACCCGCAAGGGCACGCCGTGCGCACCGACCGTGCGCTGTTTGACTACGTGCAGGCGCTCAAGTCCGAACACCTGCGCGGCGCTGAAACCTTGAACAAAGTCGCGTTTGATGCCAAGCTACAGGTGATGCAGCACGCCTTGGGTACCCACACCACCATCGCGCGGGTGCAAGGCAACAAGCTCAAGGCCAAGCGTGAAATCCGTGTGGCCAGCCTGTTCAAGCAGGTGCCTGAAGACTTTTTGAAGATGATCTGCGTACACGAGTTGGCCCATTTGAAAGAACGCCAGCACGACAAGGCATTCTACCAGCTGTGCAACTACATGGAGCCACGTTACCACCAGCTTGAGTTTGAGGTTCGGCTGTATTTGACACACCTGGAGGTTTCGGGCACGCGCTTGTGGGGAACGACGGGGGCAGATGCGGCTTGAGTAGGGGTCTGGGTGGCAGGGGATGGGCAGGTGGCGTGATAGGCACGGCCAGTCTGAGCTGCCCTTCTGATTCAAGATAGCAGCCACCCTTATCAGCTCAGAAGAATTTTGACGACGGCGAACAATCAAGAACCTCTTTATGCAATACTGGCAATGCTCTTTCAGGCGAAATGCTCTGCGCAGCAGAGTTTTGCAAGGGGTCAAGCTCTTCAACACGACCCGTGTCTGCGAGTATGGCGTCCATTGCAACGCGACGACGGTCTAGGGCAATTGTCAACGGACTCCGAGGCCTACCAGCATGAGACAGCCCAATTAACCAGCGGTGTGAGGTGACCACGTCATGAAAAAACATTTCAGTCTACTGCCTGTTGCCGCAGCTCTTCTACTGCTGCTGCCGATTTCAGCGTCGGCTGAGTACTTGCGCTGCAAGAACGAATCGGTCAATGTGGGTGACACGCGATCGTCGCTTCTCCAGCGCTGTGGTGAACCAGCTGTCAAAGACACTTTCTGCAAACCCGTTGAACCAACACAAGGCGCAACGACGGGCACTGGTACCGTTGTCACGGTTCCATCCTGCAGAAATGTGGATGAGTGGACCTACAACCCAGGTTTTGGCCAATTTATGACGACGCTGCAAATTGACGGCGGCAAAGTGATCTCCATCAAGTACGGTGACCGAGTGAAATAGCCCGCTCTCACCCTTGTGATGGGTGAAGGCACCTTACACGCCAGCCTGGCGGGCAGGCCTAGCGCTCGTTGGTGTAACGGTTACTTTGAATCTTGAATGCCGCTGGTCACCCGACCTGGCATGGGTCTGGCCCACCCGGGCCGTTCGGCGCCAATCGGATAGCCTTTACCTGGATGAACTCGACGCGGAGATCAGCGATTCCGTTGAGGCAAGCAATTCTGAATAGTACTTTTTCAACTCGTTTTGGGAGCAAGGTTGTGCCACCGAGGGGTGCTGGCCACCGCCACCCGGCAAATGATGGAACAGAGTGTGCACCCGTTGGTGGCCACCGCGATCGTGGGAAACGCGGCGTCGGTGCGGGTGTTGCAAAAGGCAGGCGTTCGCTTCAAGCGCATCTTGCCTGGCAACGACCAGATTGACGGCGAGTCGGTGGACGGACGCGGAATATGGGTTCAGCCAAGCTATAGCGTCAGCACGGTGCAACCCGTGGTTTTGCGGGCCTCCAGATCGCGGTGCGCTTGCTGCACATCGGCCAGCGCATAACGTTGATCAATATGAATCTTGACCTGGCCGCTGGTCACCACCGCAAACAGATCATCAGCCATCGCCTGTGTGCTTTCGCGGTTGGCGATATGGGTAAACAGCGTCTGACGCGTCACATAGAGTGATCCCTTGGCGCCCAACATCCCCGGAGCAAACGGCGGTACCGGCCCTGAGGCATTGCCAAAGCTCGCCATCAAACCAAAGGGTTGCAGGCAATCCAGTGATTTGTCCCAGGTGTCTTTACCCACCGAGTCGTACACCACTTTGACACCTCTGCCAGCGGTGATGTCCTTGACTCGGGCGGCAAAGTCTTCGGTGGCGTAATTGATGACATAGGCAGCACCGTTGGCCTTGGCCAGCGCGCATTTGGCGTCCGACCCGGCCGTACCAATCAATTGCAGGCCCATCGCCGCAGCCCACTGGCAGGCAATCAGGCCGACACCGCCCGCGGCTGCATGAAACAGTACAAAGTCACCGGTTTGCAGGCCGCCTTGTGGCAGTGTGCGTTTGAGCAGGTACTGGGCGGTCAGACCTTTGAGCATCATCGCCGCACCCGTCTCAAAACTGATGGCGTCTGGCAATTTGCAAACACATTGAGCGGGCATGACCCGCAATTCGCAATAACTGCCGGGAGGCTGGCTGGCATAGGCGGCACGGTCGCCCACCTGCAGGTGACTGACCCCCTCACCCACGGCCTCAACCACGCCGGCCGCCTCCATGCCTAGCTGCAGTGGCATCGGCATCGGATACAGGCCACTGCGCTGGTAGATGTCGATGAAATTCAGGCCCACCGCATGGTGACGTATGCGCACTTGGCCCGGGCCAGGCTGGCCCACCATGACATTCATCACTTGAAGTTGCTCTGGCCCACCGTGCTGGCTGATAACGATGGCGCGCGATGCTTGCTGAGTCATGACTTGATTCCTTGCAGTTGACAGTAAGAGGCGCTGATGTTGCCACGAAAACCCGGTGCACATGACGGCTTCGTGCTTAACCCGATTCAGGCACTTCGCAGCGGTGTGAGCAGATCCGACAAGCCGTTGTGGTCGATCTCGTGCATCAGCGCCACGAGTCGGCCAATTTCCCCTTTGGGAACACCGGCGCGGACAAACCAGGTCAGGTAATACCCTGGCAGGTCCGCGATCAGCCGCCCTTTGTATTTGCCAAAAGGCATGACTCGGGTCACCAACAGTTGCAGGTCATCCGGGTTCATCCGCCACCCGCGCGTTTGACGTTGAACCCTTTGGCCTTCATCAGTTCGATGATGCGCTCACACTGCTCGCCCTGCACTTCGATCACGCCGTCTTTGACGGTCCCGCCGCAGCCACAGGCCACGCGCAGCTGTTTGCCCAAAGTCTGCAAGGCCGCATCATCCAGATCGAGCCCTTTGACCAGGGTCACGCCTTTGCCGGCGCGGCCTTTGGTTTCACGCGAGACACGCACCACCCCATCACCCTTGGCGCGTGGGCTGGCCATCTGGCATCGACACTGGGCCAGCGCCTGGCTGCAACCCGGGCAGGTGCGGCCGCTCTCAGTGCTGTAGACCAGACCACCCGTGGAGAATTTACTTTTCATGAGCGGAATTGTCCACGTTTCAGGCGCAGGGTGTTACCCTTCAGCGCCACAACCAGGAGCAAACCGGATGGCACGACCAAGCGTATGGGCACCCAAGGTGCTGGCCCTGATCAAGGCAGGCAACCGCAGCGCTGCCCTGGCCCAGATCAAGGTGGCACCTACCGTCAAAGACTTGCAAGAGTTGCGAAAACTGCTGATCGGCGCCCGGATGCTGGTCTCCGAACCGAACATTGACGTGGCGCTGGACGACATGATGGCCGCCTTGTCGGCACCCCGGCTGCACCGCTCACCCTGAGCAAAACCATTTCGCCAGGCACCGATCCGAAACATGACCAGGATCAATACCAAATCCGGCGGTCTGCCTAGAATGGTCTGTGCAACCAGCGTTGCCTGGATTCTGGCCCGTCGCTGGCTGCTTGCACGTCAACCTCAGCCATGCCACGGAGACCTCATATGTTTATCAGCACCGAAACCCGTCTCTCGTCACTCATTCGCAAGACCGCGCTCGGTCTGGGCCTAGCTCTATCGGTAGGCCTTGTCCATACCGCTGAGTTAACTGCCGACTTGCAGGCCAAAGTCAGCAAGTACCAGAAGCAACTGGTGGAATGGGCCGCTCATCCACTGATGCTCTCCGCCACACGCGAGGCCAACGCCAAGGGTGGTTTTCTGCCAGGCATGACCAATGCCAAATGGAATGATCTGGACGACAAGGATCCGGTGGTATTGTCCACCCTGAACAGCCCCGCCGGACAGCAAATCCAGAAGTGGGAAGCCGACAAAAACCTCAATAAACTGTTTTTGCGTGACCAGAAAGCCAATGTCATCGCCGGCAGCAGCAAAACGCTGCTGTTCAATAACGGCAGTCGCCCCGCCGCCGTACAAGCACTCAAAGGCCAGGCCTGGATGGACAATGAAATCAAGCCTGATCCCACAACCCAGATCAAGAGCGTGCAGATATCAGCACCCATTCTGGACGGTGGCAAGGCCATTGGCATCCTGCACGGCAGTGTGACGGCCGAGTAGGGTTGCAGCCCCCGTCACCCCCTCCTTCAGTCACGGGAGAATCCGTATGCTCAAGCTCAAGATTGGCCCCCGTTTGTTGGCCGGGTTCAGTGTGTTACTGCTCCTATTGCTTGCGCTGACAGCGGTTTCTGCCAATCGGATGGGGGTGGTGGACAGAAATCTGAAACAAATCGTCCAAACCGATGCGCGCAAGTTGCACCTTGCCATCGGGCTGCGTGATCTGGTTCGTGACCAGTCCCTGGCGATTCGCGACGTGGTTCTGCAAGACGACATGTCGTTCAAGAAGTCTGAACTCAAACGCATGAAAGACGTTGCCAAGCAGTATGCGCAATTGCGTGAAGAGCTGCAGAACCGGTTTGACGACTCGGTGACGCGACTGGCGCTCGAAAATCTCCAGTCGCAAGAGGCGGCGCTCAAGACCGGGTTAGACGCGGTGATTGAACAATCACTGAACCAGGACATTCCGGCCGCCAGTGAAGCCATACGCAGCCAGTTCAGGCCGGCCCAGTTGTTGCTGCTGGCGACGTTGGACAAGCTGGTGACTGCCATCGAGGCGGACTCCGCCCGCTCGGCAGCATTCGCCTCGGCGACGTACCGAAATGCCTTGATCACGCTCTGGAGCCTGGGCGGCCTGGCAGTGGTGGTGGGTGCCGTGATTGGGCTGCTGACCTACCGTACCGTGATTCCGCCACTGCGCGCCGCGGTGGTCGCGGCGCAGCGGATCGCAGCCAGTGATCTGACCAATCAGCACCTCAAGGACACCGGCGACGAGCTTGGACAATTGATGAACGCCATGACCCGCATGGCACAGGAGTTGTCCAGTTCGATGACTGACGTGCATGAAACTGCGGCAAGTGTGCGCATGGCCAGCGCTGAAATCGCCAGCGGCACCATGGACCTGTCGATGCGCACCGAAGAGGCGGCCAGCAACCTGGTCAAAACAGCACAAAGTGTCAGCAACCTGACCGAGGTCGTACGCCACAGTGGTGAGGCAGCATTGAGCGCCAACACCATGGCCAATGACGCCTCCGGACTGGCCCAACGTGGAGGCGAGGTGGTCGCCGAGGTGGTCAGCACCATGCAGGACATTCACCGCAGCTCCAGCAAGATCAGCGACATCATTGCCGTCATTGATGGTATTGCCTTCCAGACCAATATTCTGGCGCTCAACGCAGCTGTCGAGGCGGCAAGAGCCGGTGAACAAGGTCGTGGTTTTGCCGTAGTGGCCACGGAAGTACGCCAGTTGGCCCAGCGCAGTGCTCAGGCCGCCCGCGAGATCAAGGCGCTGATTGAGTCCAGTGTCAACAAGGTGTCGGCCGGCTCCGAGCTGGCAGACCGGGCCGGCGCTTCCATGCACGACATCGTCGACAGCGTACAACGGGTAACGCAAGTCATCGCGCAGATCACCGCAGCGTCAGCCGAGCAAAACCATGAAATTGCCGAGATCAACAGCTCGATTCAAGCGTTGGATCAAATGACACAACAGAACGCTGCACTGGTGGAACAAAGTGCTGCATCGGCCGAGAACCTCAAGACCCAGGCAGAACGCCTGGCGCAGATCGTCAATGTCTTTAAACTTGACACGGCCGGTACACGCACGCTGCGGCTCTCGTCTGGGGCGCAGGTGACGGCAGGTCGGTAACTTCCAAGCTCAGGGAAGCAAGTCCAGCGCCTGCATGTAGGCGGGTTGCACCATCAGGTCATCCCAGGCCGTGGCTCGGGTGCCTGGCAGCAGGGTCAGACGACGCTCTTCGCTGCGTTCATCGGGCAACCACCGCCCCTTGAGCTGCGCTTCGGTCAGACCATTGATCAGCCCATCCAACTCCTCGCCTAGCCCGACAGACTGGTTGCACAACAGCACCAGATCACACCCAGCATTCAGCGCCACCACGGCCGCCTCGGTAGTGCTGACCGGTTGCCCGTCAATCACCCGCGCACCGGCCATGGAAAGGTCGTCACTAAAGACTGCACCGGCAAAGCCCAATTGGCCACGCAGTACATCTTGCAGCCAGCGTGCTGAAAAACCCGCCGGTTTGCCGTCCACCTTGGGGTAGACCACATGCGCGGGCATCACGCTGTTCAGGCTGCCACTCAGCCAGCGGTAGGGCGCAGCGTCATCTTTCAGGATCGCTTGGAGGCCACGTGGGTCCACTGGAATATCGGTGTGTGAGTCGGCCCGCACGTATCCGTGTCCCGGAAAGTGTTTGCCACAATTGGCCATCCCCGCCTGCAACAGGCCGTGCATCAGGCTCTTGGCCAGCAGGCTGACCACGCGGGCGTCCGCGTCAAAGGCGCGGTCACCAATCACCCCGCTGTTGGCCCAGTCCAGGTCAAGCACCGGGGCAAAACTCAGATCGACACCACAGGCGCGCAGTTCCGCGCCCAGCACATAGCCACACGCGCTGGCTGCGGCGGTGGCGCGCATCGCCCCGGAGCCCACCGCATCCTTGCCGTCGTCTCGCCACAACTCACCCAAGGCACGCATCGGTGGCACATGGGTAAACCCGTCTGCTTTAAAGCGCTGCACCCGCCCGCCCTCGTGGTCCACACAAATCAGCAAGTCAGATCGCACTTTTTTGATGCTGTGGCACAGCTCTGACAGTTGCTCCCGGCTGTGCCAATTGCGGGCGAACAGGATCATGCCGCCGACCAGGGGGTGTTTGAGGCGCTGGCGATCAACCTTGGTCAGTGTCAGTCCGGCGATATCAATGATCAAAGGAGCGTGAATCGGCATGATGATTAACTAATTTTTATAGCATAAAAGTGTTTATGGATATGCGCTAAAGCACAATTATGTTCATTTTTCAACGACACAAAAACTGGCTGCGTAATCCGTCTCGTCCGTGACGCTAAGGTGGGCGCTCAGTCCCTGCGCTTCAAACCAGCTTTTCAATTCACCGTGCAGCACAATCACGGGCTGGCCAGTGGGCAGACTGGCAATTTCGCAGCGCCGCCAGGTCATGGGCAGGGTCATGCCCAATCCGATGGCCTTGCTGAACGCCTCTTTGGCGCTGAACCGGGTCGCCAGGTAACGCACCCCACGTTCGCCCCGGCGTGCGCTTCGGCGCTGCCAGGTTGCCAGCTCGGCGTCGGACAATATCTTTTTGGCAAAGCGTTCGCCATGGCGCTCCAGGCTTGCCTGGATGCGCCGCACATCACAAATATCAGTGCCTACACCGTAAATCATGTCGCACGCTGCCGGCGGGGCTTAGCCAACCACATAGGGCAACTGCTGCGCGCGTCCGATGCAGCGCAGATAGTCCTTGACCGTGGCCTCATAGCCCAACTCCAATGCGTCGGCGATCAGCGCGTGGCCGATAGAGACCTCACTGATGCCTGGCACACGCGCCAGAAAAGCCGCCAAATTGTCACGATTGAGATCATGCCCGGCGTTGACGCCCAATCCGGCATCGAGCGCGGCCTGTGCGGCGGCGGCAAAACGCACCAGTTGCGGCGTCTGTTGCGGCGTGCCCCAGGCGGCTGCGTAAGGTTCGGTATAGAGCTCGACACGGTCAGCCCCGACTGACCGGGCTGCAGCCATGGGCATGACTTCGGCATCCATGAAAAGGCTGACACGTAACCCCCAGGCATGCGCCTGCTCGATCAGTGGACGCAGACGTGGCGCATCATCCGGAAACAGCCACCCGTGGTCGCTGGTGAACTGACCGTGTCCGTCGGGCACAAAAGTCAGTTGGTGCAATGGCAGCCCCTGCGCCACCAGGTGCCCGGCGACATCCATCAGGTTGTGCAGCGGATTGCCTTCGATGTTGTACTCCCGATCCGGCCAGGCGCGCATGAGCTGGGCCAGTTCGGTCACATCGGTGGACCGAATGTGCCGCTCATCCGGGCGTGGGTGCACCGTGATGCCGTTGGCCCCGGCCTGCAAGCACAGGGTGGCCGCCCGTGTCAGACTGGGAATGCCGAGGTGCCGCGTGTTGCGCACGGTCGCAACTTTATTGAGATTGACAGAGAGGGCTGTGGTTGATATGGTCATAAATGTCGTACCTTGGACGGGCGCCGTGATCAAAACGAGCAGACACGGGCTGCGGGCGCAGAGGTCACAGCGACTGCAGGTCAAGCATGACTTGTCTGGTTTGCAGGTTTGCCACCCCGCAATGGTAATTCAGCAGCGTGCGCAATTGCGGCTTGAGTCCGCCAGCCACCTCAGCGCAGGCCCGCAAGGTGGCGGTAAAGGGCACACGCTCACCCAAAACCTGTTGCAGCGCACCCCATTGCGCGCCACTCAGACTGGCACGGTCGTTGTCATGGGTCTGCCGCAAGCCCCCTTCTGGCACCAGGCTGTAGTGTTCTTCAGGGTGCAAAGCCAGCAAGGTCATGGTTTGAGCATCAAGCAGGGGCAGCAGACCGATTTCACGCAACAGCAGCAATTCAAACGCCCGCAGCGCGGACTCCAGCACCTCACCATGTTCGCTGGCAATCACCTCGACGACATTGGCATAGACATCAAACAACACCGGATGGGCATCCTCGCGCGCCAGCAGCTTGAGCAGCAGTTCGTTCAGGTAATACCCCGACATCAGGGCATCGCCGGTCGGCATAACATGCCCTCCCTGCCATTCGGCGGCCTTCAGGGTCCTGATTTCCCCCTCACCCCCAAAGGCCAAGTGCAGCGGCTGCAGCGGCAGCAAAATTGGCCGAAAGCTCGAACTTGGGCGCTTCACCCCCTTGGCCACCAGTGCCATGCGGCCGTGGTGGCGGGTGAACACCTCCAGGATCAGGCTGGACTCGCTCCAGTCATAACGGTGCAGCACATAGGCCGGCTCCTCAGAGAAACGTCTGCTGGCCATTGGCTAGCGATAAAACGCCTCCACCTTGCCTTTCAGTTTGATCAGCAGCAGATTGCCCTTGCGGTCACGGGTCTTGCCTGCCGGCACCTTGACCCAACCCTCACTGAGGCAGTATTCCTCCACATTGGTCAGTTCCCTCCCATTGAGGCGAATGCCCACGTCGCGCTCGAACACACTGGCTTGGTGATAGCGGCTGCGGGGATCAGCCGACAAACGGTCTGGCAGCTCTTCCGATGCAAGCAGCGGCGGCACGTCCGGTGCAATTGGCTGCGGATTGGTTTCATTCATGGTGGATTTCTTTCTACATGCCCAAAGACTTGAGCAACGCTTCATGATCGGCTGCGGGCTCCACCTCGGCGGGGGCAGCGGCGGCCGCAAGACCGGTGCTGGCCTGGGCAATCAGTGCATCCGGGTCAGGCACTTCGTTGGCTTCAAAGTCATGCAACTTGATGAATTCGGTGTGATCAATCGCCAGCTCAAGATAAAAAATGTTGTTCTTGCCGGTGTAAAAAGTGACCCGACGCGACTCGGGTTGGTCCAGATGGGTGTCCACACTCAGGACCACCTGTTTGTTGAGCACCAGCATCTTGGGCTGATTCTGCGTGATATGGGTTTGCAACTCGCGGCGCACCTTGCCCGTGAAGTCACCCACAATCTGGTTCATCAGCTCACCCATGATGTCACTGACTTCGTCGGAAGTGTGCGAACTGGCCAGTTCACTTTTAGGCATCCCCATGTTGAGCATGTAACTCTCGTAAAGCTCCATGGCCGTTTGCGCCGAGAAATTGATCACCACCAAGCCGGAAAACCCGCCATCAAACAGCACAAAACAACCAATATCGGGTTTAAGGCAGGTTTTTGTGATGCGTTGCACCATGCCGGAGTAGCTGATCTGGCATTGTGTGGCCACATTGAGCACGCGGGTAACCGATTGACAGAGGCTGCTCAGCAGATCTTCTGTCCCGTACACCACCGCCTCATCCTGCCTTGTTTGAACCATTTCAATGCCTTCTGGATAAAAAGAGAACTGTACAACACCGTGCGAACGCGGCCCCCATCCACTGGTTACTCGTACCCGAAAGAACGCACCCGCGCCTCATCATCAGCCCAGCCCGAGCGCACCTTGACCCACATTTCAATGAACACCTTGGCATCCATCAGCTTTTCAAGCTCGACCCGGGTTTCCATGCCGATGCGCTTGATGCGCTCACCCTTGTCACCAATCACCATGGCCTTGTGGCCATCGCGCTCCACCACAATGGTGGCCGCAATTTTCAGCAGGCGCTTTTGTTTGCCACGACCGGCTTCTTCTTCAAATTTGTCGATCACCACCGTCGAGGTGTAAGGCAACTCATCACCAGTGAGGCGAAACAGCTTCTCACGCACCATCTCGGCGGCCATGAATCGTTCGCTGCGGTCGGTCAACTCGTCGTCGGCATACCACCAGGCCTGCTCGGGCAGGTATTTTTCACAAATACCCAGCAGACGCTCAACGTCCCTGGCATTTTTGGCAGACATCGGCACGTACTCTGCAAAGCTGTGTTGGCCCGCCATGTCCTGCAACCAGGGCGCGATATCCCCTCGCCGGTGCACATGGTCAAGTTTGTTGGCAACCAGAAGCGTGGGGATACTCTTGCCCAGAAGTGCCAACACCCGAGCGTCAGCCGGGGTGAAACTGCCCGCCTCAACGACAAACAGAATCAGGTCGACATCTGCCACCGCGCCGACCACGGTTTTGTTGAGCGACTTGTTCAGCGCGTTGCCATGCAGGGTCTGAAAACCAGGGGTATCCACAAAAACAAACTGGGTCGCCCCCAGAGTATGGATACCGGTGATGCGGTGCCGCGTGGTTTGTGCCTTGCGCGAGGTGATGCTGATCTTTTGCCCGACCAGCGCATTCAGCAAAGTGGATTTGCCTACATTGGGTTTACCCACGATGGCAATCAGGCCGCAACGATGTCCGGCAACAGCGGCTTGTACCGTACCCGGCGGGCGCATGTCCCGGCGCAAACCGGCAAGCATGGATTCAAGACCCTGCGGGTCGTCCGTGCCTGGTGCATCGGTGGCAACAGCGATGGTTTTGGTGGTGTTCATGGGGTCATGGCGCTTTCAGGGTTTGCAACATCGCCGCCGCAGCGGCTTGCTCTCCAGCACGTCGCGAGCCACCAATACCCCGCTGGGTCAGCTTGAGTTCGGCGATCGCACATTCGATATCAAAAGTTTGCTGGTGGGACACCCCCAGCGTAGCCACAACCCGGTAGGACGGCAGCGCCATGCGCCGACCTTGCAGCCACTCCTGCAGCTCGGTCTTGGGGTCCTTGCCGATGGCCGCCATTGCCGGATTGATTTCTACACCCTGGTAGAGTCGCTGCACCAGTGCGCGGGCCTGGGTGAAGCCACCGTCCAGATAAACCGCACCAATCACCGCTTCCAGTGCATCGGCCAATATGGAAGGTCGTTTTTGGCCACCAGAGCGCAATTCGCCCTCCCCCAGCAAAATCACCGACGGCAGACCGATTTGTACCGCCAACTGGTGCAGGGTGTCCTGACGTACCAGGTTGGCCCGAACCCGTGACAAATCACCTTCGGGCAGATTGCTCAGGCGCTCAAACAACAGCTCAGCGACACAGCAGCCGAGCACCGAATCACCCAGAAACTCCAGGCGTTCGTTATGATCTGTTGAAAAACTGCGGTGGGTGAGCGCACGTGACAACAATCGGGGATCATTAAACAGGTAGTCCAGGCGCGCCTGCAACGCCTGCAAGGCGGCCTTCAAACCTTCACCTGCAACATCATCACGGCTTGGAGCTACCCACGTACTTGAGTGTCAGAAAGGCCGGACCTGCCAGATGGATCTCGCGCTGATAAGAGAAAGACACCACCATTTTGTCGGCTTCCTTGCCGATGATCAGGTCCTTGCCGCTGATGGAGCTGATGTTGTCGATGGCAGCAGCACGGTCAAACACATTGCGCGCCTCCGGTGGCGTTGCGCCGTCGATGGCTGATTTGCGGGTGGCCTTGAGAATCGCCTGGTACTCAATCGCAGTGGGCACCACCTGAGCGATGACCACACCGGTTGCGGCCAGTACCACCGCCACAAAAACCAGTCCGATAAATGACAAGCCGCGCTGGCGGGATTTGCGATGTAAGGTCATGCTGTTCTCCGGTTCAGTTGAACGAACCAATTCGTTTTGGGTTACCAAAGTTCATCCAGACAAAAAAAGCCCGGCCGACAATATTTTTGTCGGGCACAAAACCCCAATAGCGCGAATCCAGTGAATTGTCACGGTTGTCGCCCATCATGAAGTAATGCCCGGATGGCACTTTGCAAATCACACCCTCGACACTGTAGCGGCAATTGCCCTTGAACTCAAACTCGTCAGCACCGGGTACAAAAGCCGGGCGGTTGTCGTCATTGAGCACACCATGCTTCTTGTCGCCCACGGTCTCCTCAAATTGCTTGAAGTAACGCATGCTGTCTTCGTCAAAGAACTCTGGCAGGGTGCTGGTTTCCACCGGTTTGCCATTGATGGTCAGCCGTTTGTTGAGGTAAGCCACCTCATCGCCCGGTACACCCACCACCCGCTTGATGTAGTCCAGACTGGGCTTGGGGGGGTAGCGAAACACCATCACATCACCCCGCTGCGGCGCGTTGCCTTCGGTGATTTTGCTATTGATCACAGGCAGCCGGATACCGTAGTGAAACTTGTTGACCAAAATCAGGTCGCCAATTTGCAGCGTCGGGATCATCGAGCCGGATGGGATTTTGAACGGTTCAAACAGGAACGAACGCAATAAAAACACGGCAATGATCACCGGGAACAAACCCGCCGTCCAGTCCAGCCACCAGGGTTGAGCCAACAGCTTGTTTCTGGCTTCAGTCACGTCACCATCGACCTTGGCAATGCCGAGTTTGGAGAGTTCGGCCCGGCGCGCAATGTCCTGCGCCTGCAGGGCTGCAGCGGCCTGTTGGCGTTGCGGCAAAAAGTAGAAGCGCTCAGCCAGCCAATACAAACCGGTGACCACCGTTGCCAAAAACAACAACAGCGCGAAATTGCCCTCAAGGATGCCAAAGTACCAGGCACCCACATAGCCCACAAAAGCCGCCAGAACCGCCGAAGTCAAAATTTGCATCACGCATCTACCTTCAAAATGGCCAGGAACGCTTCTTGTGGCACCTCGACCGAGCCGATCTGTTTCATGCGCTTCTTGCCTTCCTTTTGTTTCTCTAGCAGTTTGCGTTTGCGTGAAATGTCACCACCGTAGCATTTGGCAATCACGTTCTTGCGCAGCGCCTTGATGGTTTCACGGGCAATCACATTGGCACCGATGGCGGCCTGAATGGCCACGTCGTACATCTGACGCGAGATCACTTCACGCATCTTGGCCACCACCTGCCGGCCGCGGTACTGCGACTGGCTGCGGTGCACGATGATGGACAGCGCGTCCACCTTTTCGCCGTTGAGCAAAATGTCCACCTTCACCACGTCCGCAGTGCGGTACTCCTTGAACTCGTAGTCCATTGACGCGTAGCCCCGGCTCACGCTCTTGAGCTTGTCAAAGAAGTCCATCACGATCTCGCCCAGCGGCATGTCGTAGCTCAGCACAACCTGGCGACCCTTGTAGGCCATGTTGAGCTGCACGCCACGCTTCTGGTTGCACAGCGTCATCACTGGCCCCACGTACTCCTGCGGCATGTACAGATGCACCGTGACGATCGGTTCGCGGATTTCGTCCAGGCGCCCCTGGTCGGGCATCTTGCTGGGATTTTCCACCATCTGCACCTCGCCATCGGCCTTGAGCACCTGGTAGACCACGCTGGGCGCCGTGGTGATCAGGTCCTGGTCAAACTCGCGCTCCAATCGCTCCTGCACAATCTCCATGTGCAAAAGGCCCAAGAAGCCGCAGCGAAAACCAAAACCCAGTGCCTGACTCACCTCGGGCTCGTAGTGCAACGAGGCATCGTTTAATTTAAGTTTTTCCAGGCTGTCGCGCAGGCCTTCGTACTGGTTGGCCTCGGTCGGGTACAGGCCGGCAAACACCTGTGGCTGGATTTCCTTGAAGCCCGGCAGTGGCTCGCTGGCGGTGGCGGCAGCTCCGCCCGTGCCCGGGCGGATCAGCGTGATGGTGTCGCCCACCTTGGCCGCTTGCAGCTCACGAATGCCAGCAATGACATAACCCACCTCGCCGGCTTCAAGCGCCTCGCGCGGCTGATTCGTCGGGGTGAACACGCCCAGGCCATCGGCGTTATAGGTGGCACCGGTGGCCATGAGTTTGATGCGCTCACCTTTGGCCAGCCGGCCATCGACGACGCGAACCAGCATCACCACACCCACGTACGAATCGAACCAGCTGTCGATGATCATGGCGCGCAAGGCCGCTGTGGGTTGACCTTTTGGCGCTGGAATACGCGCAATCACTGCCTCCAGAATGTCATCAATGCCCATGCCGCTTTTGGCTGAACACGCAATCGCATGAGAAGCGTCGATGCCGATCACGTCCTCAATCTCTGAGCGCGCGTTGTCAGGATCTGCGTTGGGCAGATCCATCTTGTTGAGTACGGGCACCACTTCCACACCCAGGTCGAGCGCGGTGTAGCAGTTGGCCACAGTTTGTGCCTCGACACCCTGACTGGCGTCGACTACCAGCAGGGCACCCTCGCAGGCCGACAAAGAACGGCTCACCTCATACGAGAAGTCGACATGGCCGGGCGTGTCGATCAGGTTCAGGTTGTAGGTCTGGCCATCGCGCGCGGTGTATTTGAGGGCAGCGGTTTGCGCCTTGATGGTGATGCCGCGCTCTTTTTCGATGTCCATCGAATCGAGCACTTGCGCCTCCATTTCGCGCTCCTGCAAACCACCACAGCGCTGGATCAGCCGATCGGCCAGGGTCGACTTGCCGTGATCGATATGGGCAATGATCGAAAAATTTCTGATGTGGT
The DNA here is from genome assembly GCF_018063565.1 of Rhodoferax sp. Lineage (GTDB taxonomy): Bacteria > Pseudomonadota > Gammaproteobacteria > Burkholderiales > Burkholderiaceae_C > Rhodoferax. The sequence goes on along the minus strand of NZ_JAGPBB010000004.1, from coordinate 34,271 downwards.
TCATCCAGGGGGCCGAAAAAAGAATAAGAAAGCAGAAAAAAGGGCGCGATCAGACTGGACGCGCCCTGCACCAACCGCCATTGGCAACTCAAAAGCTGGTACCGCATTGTAGGCAAAAACATGCGGCAGGCTGTCCAGCCAGACCGCATTGCCCCGGGATCAACGCAGCCGCAACGCTATTTTCCGGGGCGAATCACCACAATTTGCGCCAATTCACCACGTCGCACCAACAAGCCGATCGGTTTGGACTTGTCCACCTTGGCCAGCGCGGTCTCAAAAGATTTGATATCGGTCACCAGGAAGTTGCCCACTTGCATCACCACATCACCCTCCCGGATGCCTGCCCGGGCCGCATTATCCACAGCAGAGTCGACACGCACCCCACCCTGAATGGACAGTTCGGTCTTTTGCTCCTTGGTCAAGTCGCTCACTGCCAGGCCAATGGCCTGGCCAATCTTGGAGGTTTTGGGCGTTTCTTCCTTGTTGCCGGTTTTTTTGGCGGTTTTTTCGGCTTCGATTTCGGCCACCGTCACCGTCAGTTCCTTGGTGCTGCCACGGCGAAACACCGTCAGGGTACTCTTGGTGCCGGGCTTGGTGCCACCCACAATTCGCGGCAGGTCACTGGACTTTTCAACCGGCTTGCCGTCAAACTTGATGATGATGTCACCCGCCTCCACCCCCGCCTTGTCGGCCGGAGCGCCGGGCTCGACACTGCTGACCAGGGCACCCTGGGGTTTGCCCAGACCGATGGATTCCGCCACATCCTTGCTGACCTGCCCGATCTGCACACCAATGCGACCCCGCGTCACGCGGCCGCTGGCACGCAGCTGTTCACTCACCCGCACCGCCTCATCCATCGGGATCGAGAACGAAATGCCCATGGACCCACCCGAGCGTGAATAAATCTGGCTGTTGATGCCCACCACTTCACCGCGCATGTTGATCAGCGGGCCACCCGAGTTGCCAGGATTGATCGCCACATCGGTCTGAATGAACGGCAGGTACTCACCTGTGTCGCGCTGCTTGGCACTCACAATGCCAGCCGTCACGGTGTTTTCCAGACCAAAAGGCGAACCGATGGCCATCACCCACTCACCCACCTTGAGACGGCTCACGTCGCCCACCTTCACAGCCGGCAAACCGGTGGCCTCGATCTTGACCACGGCGACATCGCTGCGTTTGTCGGCACCGATGATCTTGGCCTTGAACTCACGTTTGTCGGTCAGCGTCACCACCACCTCGTCGGCACCCTCCACCACGTGCGCGTTGGTCATGATCATGCCGTCCGCAGTCAGGACAAAACCCGAACCTACGCCGCGTGGCTGCTCCTCGTCCTGCGGTTGTCCACGACGCGGATTGGCGCGCGGAATGTTGGGCATGGGCAGACCAAACCGGCGGAAAAACTCCTGCATCTCCTGCTCACCCGGGTTGCCATGGGGGGAGTCCGCACTGACTTTCTCGAGCGTCCGGATGTTCACCACCGACGGCCCTACCTGTTCCACCAGATCGGTGAAATCCGGCAACCCACGGACTTGCGCCAACGCCGAACCCACAGGCAACACTGCCACCGACAGCGTACTCGCCAGTGTCCCCACCAGTGTCATGGCGCGAAATTTCTTCCAGTTCAATTGAAGCATGTTCAACCTTTCCTTAAACAACAAACCGCTAAATAGGGGCTTACTTTTTTCTCTCAAGCCCCTGAACAAACACCTTGAGGGTCGGCACAGGCACCTCACCCACCGCAGTGAGCCACCACTCACCCAGTTGTCGCATCAGCACATGGGTGGCGCCCATGGCCATTGCTGCGTTTTGCTGCTCGGGCCGATGACGGGCCGCATCAAACGGCTCGATGAACAACGACACCGAGGCCAGGCCATCTGAAAACACACACTGCAAGGTACTGACCCCTGCTCCGGGCAGGTTCTGCGCCGAGCGCCGGTTGCAACTCATCGCCTTGAAACCTGGCGCCGTCGCGTTCAACCACCAGCCCTCCTGCTCCGCCGTGGTACCCAGTAGGGGCGCACGATGCACCTGGTAACCCTGGGTGTTTTCCATTTGGGCAACCAGCTTGGCCATCTGCACTGGTGCATTCAGCTGCAATTCGGAAAACGCCGCCTGCTCTAGCACCACCTGACGGTGATCCAGGGTTTGCAGCTTGACCACCAGCCCGGTCTGCAATTCAGTCCAGATCCGAAAACCAAAACGCATGTCATCCACCGGTGTCAATTGCGCCACCTCGGACACCAGTCCCGCCACGCGTTCGCGACCAATCACCTTGAGCTGGTAAAACTGCGCCACTGAGGAATCCGCGCGGCTCAACAAATCAGGAAACAGACCCAGTGACTCACGTCGCTCCTGGATGGCCTGCCGACTGCCAGGCCAGAAGGTCACCACCTGATCATTGCGCCGGTAAGTGGAACGCGGCTCGCCTGTCAAGGCTTCAACACGCTCAATCTGCTGCTGACCGTCACAGACATGCCAGATCCGCGAGGAAGACATGAACTGGCCGGTACTCACCACAAAGGTGCCGCTGTAGGCACGGCCCCTCGACGCGGCATGCAAACGCATCAACCATTGTTCCAGCGCCGGGCTTTGCACTCTGGCAGCCACCTGGCCTTGCGGCAATGGCGCTTGAGCCCAGGTCAGGGAGCACGCGCCAAGGAGAAGAGCCAACCCCAGCGCCAACGGCCAGCGCATCAACGCTTGCCCTCTTCAAAAGTGGCATTGCGCAAGAAACCCGAGGGCATTTGCAGGGCCGAGGTTCCACCAAACTGCCGGTGCGCCTGCAATAAGGCATCCAGCCGGGGGTCACGAATCATGGTCGCAGAACCGTCGGCACTGGCCTGAAGCACCAGGTCAGCGGGTGGCGGCGCACTCAAAACGGACTTTGACTTTGCCAACTGAGCCACAGCTGAAGTCCCGGCGGCTGGCCCGACCAGCAGATAAGCCTGCCAACTCAGAACGCCCACCACGGCGATCGACGCCAGCCCGGCAACACGGCGCCACCAACTGTCGTTTGTGGCTGGCAATTCAGGGTGAATTTTGCTTCCAGCGCTTATTGGTAATGCCTTGACTGCTATTAACTTTTCATCGTTCTGGGCCAGATTGCGGCGCAATCGCTGTACAAACGCGGCATCATGTGCCCTGGCATGATCGTGACCGGAGCGCATCACTTCACCCACCAGATGGTAGTGATCCCAGGTCTGGCGCGCATCGTCAGAATTATGCAGTTGCGCCATCGCACGGCTGAAAGCGTCACCCGTGAGTTGACCGTCCATCAGAAGAGAAACCATCTCAGCATTGGGTTCCAACGGTTTTGACATGTCTGCAAAGCCTTCCATCTACATTTGCCCAATCGGCACTACCAGCGCTTGCCGGTTTGTTTGTCGAGCATCGGTTTGATCCGTGCCGAGATCGCCTCACGGGCTCGAAAAATACGGGAACGCACGGTACCGATGGGGCAGTTCATCACTTCAGCAATATCCTCATAACTCAAGCCATCCATTTCCCGCAGCGTGATGGCTTGTCGCAAATCGTCCGGCAGTGCATCCAGCGCCGCATTAACCGCACGACCTATCTCTTTGGCCGCCAACACCGACTCGGGGGTTTCGTCTGAGCTTGGTTCACTTTTTGGCTGGAAAGTTTCATCTTCTTCTGCATTGCCTTGCAAGCTGGTTTGCGAAACCGTCGGATCGTGCTTGAGCTCCAGCAGAAACTTTTTGGCAGTATTGACCGCAATCCGATAAAGCCAGGTGTAAAACTGGGATTCACCGCGAAACTTGGGCAAGGCACGGTAGGCACGTATGAAGGTCTCCTGAGCAATGTCCTCGACCAGATCGACATCACGCACCATACGGCCAATCAGACGCTCGACGCGGCGCTGGTACTTGATGACCAGCAACTCGAACGCCGCCTGGTCACCGGCCACGGTGCGTTCAACCAGCATGTGATCGCTATCTGACGGACGCTCGCCCGGCAGGGCCGAGGTTGAAGTGGCGGAATCGTCGCTCATCCCGGCGCCCCGTCATGGCGGCCCGGTCGCCGCGCCAGTGCATCGGCGTGCGCGCTGTTCGCAGGAGAACGGGCGAAAAGGGCACGTCGCAAAGCCAGCCAACGCAAAGGGTCAGCAGCATGCTCAGGCCACACCCACCAGTCCGCCCGGTCGGCACTACCAGACAAACGAAGCAACAGCAGCCACTGAAAATCCAACGCCACCTCTGGTTTGACCGGCCGCGAGCGCGCCCCCAACACCCAGCACCAGGCCTCGCCGTCCCAGATCAGAGTCGCGGTGGGTGCGCTGTACCAGCGCCACCCTGCCACCACGACACCGAGCGACCAGATCAGCGCCGCAACACCATGTTGCCATCGCAAGGGGTCCGACTGGAGGACCCAGGCCGACAAAGAAAGTGCGCCTGAGCCAGCGATCAGCAACAGCAACAAGCCGTGAAAACGCGAACGCCCCATCGGGTAGCTGACCGCTGGGGCGCTGTGCATCGGCAAACCGGGATGGATCAGGCCATCCGCTTGAACACCAGCGAGCCGTTGGTGCCACCAAAGCCGAAGTTGTTTTTCAACGCCATCTCGATCTTCAGGTCACGTGCGGTGTTGGCGCAGTAGTCCAGATCGCACTCGGGGTCGAGATTAAAAATATTGGTCGTCGGCGGGCACTTCTGGTGATGCAGCGCCAGCACCGTGACCACAGATTCCAGGCCACCCGCACCACCGAGCAGATGCCCGGTCATCGACTTGGTGGAGTTGACCACGGTCTTGCGGGCATGCTCACCCAGTGCTGCCTTGATGGCGTTGGACTCATTGAGGTCGCCCAGCGGCGTGGAGGTGCCGTGCGCATTGACATAATCAATCTGGTCGGCATTGACACCCGCGTTGCGCATGGCAATTTCCATGGCACGGCGTGGCCCGTCCATATTGGGCGCGGTCATGTGACCCGCGTCGGCACTCATGCCAAAACCGGCCAGTTCAGCGTAAATCCTGGCACCCCGTGCCTTGGCATGCTCGTATTCTTCGAGCACCACCACGCCAGCGCCTTCTCCAAGTACAAAACCATCACGGTCCTTGTCCCAGGGGCGCGAGGCCGTACCCGGATCGTCGTTACGTGTGCTCAGTGCGCGCATCGCGGCGAACCCGCCTACACCCAGAGCCGAAACGGTGGCCTCGGCACCGCCCGCAATCACCACATCTGCGTCCCCGTACTCGATCATGCGTCCACCCTGGCCGATGCAATGCAGCCCGGTGGTGCACGCCGTGACGATGGCCAGATTGGGCCCCTTGAAGCCAAAGCGGATCGACACATGACCGGCGATCATGTTGACAATGGTCGAGGGCACAAAAAACGGCGAGATGCGCCGCGCGCCGCGTTGCACGAACTCGGTGTGCATGCTCTCTATCATCGGCAGACCGCCGATGCCGGAGCCAATCACGCAGGCAATGCGACAGGCCAAGTCTTCGCTGAGGGCATCTCCGGTTGGCAAGCCGGCATCGGCCACCGCCTGTGCCGCCGCTGCGATGCCGTAATGAATGAAGGTGTCCATGGTGCGCGCCTCTTTGGCGCTCATATAGGACTCAACGTTGAACCCTTTCACTTCACCTGCAATTTTGCAGCTGAAGCTCGATGCATCAAACTTGGTGATCGGGCCAATACCGGATTTCCCGGCGAGCAGGTTGGCCCAGGTGGCGTCAACCGTGTTTCCCACAGGACTGACACAACCCAAACCGGTAACAACGACGCGACGACGGGACATAGTGATGAAAAGTCAGGAGTTCGTCTGAGAAGGCCAGGTCCGCCAGGGACCCGGTTCGTGAACCGGAGCTACCACAAACAGACTGCCCCGCAGGACAGCTCGGTCAGGTGCCATGAACGCGCAGTGCAGCAAGCACCGCAGCCGCTCGCTCGCTTAGGCTTTTTGGTGCGTGTTCGCGTAGTCGATTGCGTTTTGCACGGTCGTGATCTTTTCGGCATCCTCGTCCGGAATTTCAATGCCGAACTCGTCTTCAAGCGCCATCACCAGTTCAACCGTGTCCAGCGAATCGGCACCCAGATCGGCCACAAAGGCTTTTTCATTGGTGACCTGGGATTCTTCCACACCGAGTTGTTCGGCAATGATTTTTTTAACGCGTGCTTCAATATCGCTCATGAGTTCCCTCAAAGGGTTGTAAAAAGATTGGAGATTTTAGCCGGGCCCGGGAGTTGCCTCTCAAGTGGCCAAAGAACGCTTGGTTCAGCCCGAAGTATGACACTACCACACACCATCCCGGGCCACATCGTTTCAGACCATGAACATCCCGCCATTGACATGGAGTTCCTGGCCAGTCACGTAGGCCGCCTGCGGCGATGCCAGATAGGCCACCGCGTGTGCAATGTCAGCCGGCTTGCCCAAATGCCCCAGCGGGATTTGCCCCAGCAGCGCCTTTTGCTGTTCGTCGCCCAGCGCAGCGGTCATGTCGGTTTCGATAAAGCCCGGCGCAATGCAGTTGACGGTGATGTTGCGCGAGCCCAGTTCCCGTGCCAACGCACGCGTCATGCCTGCCACACCCGCTTTGGCCGCCGCATAGTTGGCTTGGCCCGGGTTGCCGGAGGCACCGACGACCGAGGTGATGTTGACAATGCGTCCGTAGCGTTGCTTCATCATCGTGCGCATGACGGCGCGGCTCATACGAAACACCGCCTTGAGGTTGGTGTCGAGCACTGCGTCCCATTCGTCGTCCTTCATGCGCATGGCCAGGTTATCGCGCGTGATGCCTGCGTTGTTGACCAGGATCTGCAACCCGCCGTGTTCTTTGACGATGGCATCGATCAGTGCATCCACCCCGGCAGCATCGTTGACGTTGAGCAGACGCCCGCTGCAACCGGCAAACGCCGACAGGGTCTGGTTGAGTTTGACAGCACCGTCCTCCGAGGTGGCGGTACCGATGACCTTGAGGCCACGGCGCGCCAATTCCAGCGCAATGGCCGCACCGATGCCACGTGAGGCACCACTCACCAGTGCCACTTGCCCTTCAAATCTGATCTCACTCATGGTTCACGCCTCCAATTGGGATTTCGCCTCGGCCAGGCTGGCCGGATCAAATAGCGCCAGCCCCTGCATGTCGGCGGAAATGCGTTTGGTCATGCCCGCCAGCACCTTGCCCGGCCCACACTCAACCAGAGTGGACAGACCACGAGCGCCCAGCGCCTGCACACATTCAACCCAGCGCACTGGCCCAAAAGCCTGGCGAAACAAGGCATCGCGAATGCGCGATGCATCATGCTCAACGGACACATCGATGTTGTTGAGCACGGGAATCTGCGGCATGGCGAACTCAGTGGCGACCAGGCGTTCCTTCAGTTTGAGCGCGGCTGGATGCATCAGGCTGGAATGAAACGGTGCCGACACCGGCAGCGGCAGGGCGCGTTTGGCACCCTGTGCCTTGAGAGCCACGCAGGCTTGCTCTACCGCAGTTTTGGACCCGGCAATCACCGTCTGGCTCGGGTCGTTGAAGTTCACCGCCTCGACCACCTCCGCACCAGGCTGACCCATGCCGCTTGTCACCTCGGCACAGATGGCGATGACCTTTGCTGCTTCCATCCCCAAAATAGCGGCCATAGCACCCACGCCCACCGGCACGGCGTCCTGCATGGCCTGCGCCCGAAACCGCACCAAGGGGGCCGCCGCCGCCAGCGTCAGCACACCGGCTGCGACCAGCGCTGAATACTCACCCAGCGAGTGGCCTGCAACCGCCTGCGGTGCCACACCCACTTCGGCCATCCAGACCCGGTAAGCGGCCACACCAGCCACCAGCATCACCGGCTGGGTGTTGGTGGTCAGTGCCAGCGCCTCTTTGGGGCCATTCTTGATCAGCGCGCCGATGTCCTCGCCCAGCGCGTCGGACGCCTCGCCCAGAGTCGCCTGCACCACCGGGTGCTCACCCCACGCATCGAGCATACCGACCGACTGAGAGCCCTGCCCCGGAAAAATAAAAGCAAATGGTTTCATGGTCATCATTTGATAAAGAAATTAGCCTCTAGCGCTTATTCAGTATGTATTTTTAGTTACAACTCAAGTAGCACAGCGCCCCAGGTAAAGCCACCACCAACACCTTCAAGCAGCAAGGTTTGACCCCGCTTCACCTGTCCCTTGCGCACGGCGCTATCCAGTGCCAACGGGATCGACGCCGCCGAGGTATTGCCGTGTTGATCCACCGTGACCACCACCTTGTCCATGGGCAGTTTGAGCTTGCGCGCCGTGCTTTGCATGATGCGGATATTGGCCTGATGTGGAATCAGCCAGTCGATGTCAGCCTCGGTTTTGCCTGCCTTGGCCAACACCGCACGAGCCGCCTCATCAAGCACACCCACAGCCAGCTTGAACACCGCTTGCCCATCCATGTGCAACAACGGCACCCCCGACACCTGCCCACCGGCAACATGACCCGGCACACACAGGATGTCGGTGTACTTGCCATCGGCATGGATGTCAGTGGCCAGGATACCGGGCACATCAGAAGCCTCCAGCACCACTGCGCCAGCACCATCACCAAATAACACACAAGTGGTGCGGTCCTTGAAATCAAGGATGCGCGAAAACACTTCGGCACCGATGACCAAAGCCTTGTGCGCGGTACCGGTCTTGATCATCGCGTCGGCCACGGTCAGTGCATAGATAAACCCCGAGCACACCGCCTGCACGTCAAATGCCGCGCCGCCGCGCACACCGAGCTTGCCCTGCAGGATGCATGCGGTGGACGGAAACACCATGTCGGGGGTGGAGGTCGCCACAATGATCAGGTCAATCTGGCTGACGTCCACGCTGGCTGCGGCCAACGCCTGGCGCGCCGCCAGCAGGGCCAGATCGCTACTTTGTGTGCCGGCGTCGACAAAATGCCGCGCCCGAATACCGGTGCGCTCGACGATCCAGTCGTCGCTCGACTCGACACCCTGAGCGGCCAGTTCTGCCACAAGGTCAGCATTGGTCAGCCGCCTGGGCGGCAGACAACTGCCGGTACCGGTGATGCGTGAATACATATTCATGTTTGTAAGACTGGGCTCACACGTCAGGTCGGCACGTCGGCCGACACCAGCAAGGGGGCGGCATGGGCAATCCGCAGCTGAACGCGTTCGAGCAAATTGTTGCGGGCCGCATCATACGCGCGCGCCAAGGCAAAACTGAAAGCCAGCGCATCGGCAGAGCCGTGGCTCTTGAAAACCAGACCGCGCAACCCCAGCAACGCGCCACCGTTGTAACGACGATGGTCCATGCGCTTCTTGAGCGCCGCAATGATCGGGTACGCCACGACGGCGGCGGCTTTGGTAAGCAGATTGCGCGAAAACTCCTTGCGCAAGAAGTCAACAATCATGCCCGCCAGGCCCTCACTGGCCTTGAGCGCGACATTACCGACAAAGCCGTCACAGACCACGATGTCCACAGTTCCCCTGAAAATATCATTGCCCTCCACGTTGCCGTAGAAGTTCAGGTCGCCGGCGGCCGAAGCGGCGCGCAGCAGTTCACCGGTTTTTTTGATGACCTCGTTACCCTTGATCGCTTCTTCGCCAATGTTGAGCAGGCCCACCGTGGGGTTCTCATTGCCACTGAGCACGGACACCAGGGCCGATCCCATCACGGCAAACTGCACCAGATGTTCGGCCGCACAGTCAACGTTGGCCCCCATGTCAAGTACCGTGGTGCCCGAGCCTTTGGCGTTGGGTATCTGACCGGCAATGGCCGGACGGTCAATGCCATCCAGCGTTTTGAGCAGGTAGCGCGAAATGGCCATCAGCGCCGCCGTATTGCCGGCTGACACGGCTGCCTGGGCGGCACCGTCCTTGATCTGGCTGATCGCCACGCGCATGGACGAATCCTTCTTGCGGCGCAGTGCCACCTCCAGCGGGTCATCCATCAACACCACTTCACTGGCCGGCACCAGTCGCGCGCGCGCATGGGCGTAGCCCTTGAGGCTTTCAGGCAGGCCCACCACAATCAGCTGGGCATCGGGGTGCTGGTCCAAAAACGCCGTACAGGCCGGCAAGGTGACATGGGGACCATGATCGCCCCCCATGCAGTCGACAGAGATGGTGATCATGCAAGACTCAAGGAGACAGGAATCATCAGTAACAAGCCCGACGGTTCAGGCTGTTGAAGGAAAGTCGCAGAAACACAAAAGCCCGGGGCCACGCAAAAGGCAGCCTCGGGCCAGGGGCACCCGAACCGGATTCAGGCTTCAGACTTGGTCTTGAGCACTTTGCGACCACGGTAAAACCCGGTCGGGCTGATGTGGTGGCGCAAATGGGTTTCACCGGTGGTCGGTTCGACGGCAATACCGGGCACGGTCAAGGCGTTGTGCGAACGGTGCATACCGCGCTTGGAAGGGGATTTCTTGTTTTGTTGAACGGCCATGATCGGCTCCTGGAAGGCTAGGTGCCACCTTTCCGATCGATCAGATCACAGGCAGCTTGAGGTTGGTAAACAGCGCAGGCTGGACTTGCGCGAAAGCTGCTGAGTATAGCCGATAGTCGAGCCATAGATCGATGCATGCATCGCAAGTCAAACCGGGCTTGACTTCAATCGGTAGTTTTTCGCTTCAATTGCGCCAATGGTGCAAACGGGTTGGGCTTCTCATTGGCCTGAACAAAGTCCGGATCCATCGCGGCCAATTTGACCGGCACCGGGCAGACCTCGTGGCGCGCGATCAAGGGCAACGCCAACAGCACCTCGTCTTCGATCAAAGCAGACAGGTCAAACTCGCGGCTGATCACCAACAAGTCTTCTTCAGACTGATCATCCTGCGCCTCGGCATCGGCTTCACTGTCCACAAAACGGAAATGACGGTCGATGCAGACTGGCACCTCAACCGGCTCCAGACAACGCTGGCAGATCTGCGCCAACGCCGTATTCACCTGCAAATGCAAGCCACGCGATACCTGCCCAGCCTGATCCTGGTGTTGCGACAGATGGACCGACCAGCGAAGCGGGTTGTCAAGCCCGATCCCATGGGATTCAAGGCTGAGACGCTCCGAATGACGCAGCAGCGTCTGTCCTTCAAGGCGGGTGTTGGCCTGCGCGGCGTGCCGGATATCCAGGCGCGGGGGAAGCGTGTTGTCGTTCATGGTCGGCAGTGTAAGAGAATCCGGGTATGCCAAACCCTGACCCTCGCCCTCTGATCCTGGCGTCCACCTCGGTGTACCGCCGCCATTTGCTGGAACGCCTGCGCTTGCCATTCACCGTTGTTGCATCCCAGGTGGACGAGACACCGCTGCCCGACGAAACCCCCGCACAGATGGCCATGCGCCTGGCGCTGGCCAAAGCCCGGGCGGTGGCCCGGCAACATCCGCAGGCGGTGGTCATCGGATCCGACCAGGTCGCCGATCTGAACGGTCAGGCGCTGGGCAAACCAGGCAATCACGCGCGCGCTGTGTCCCAACTGCAGGCCATGCGCGGCCAGTTGGTGGTGTTCCAGACCGCTCTTTCGGTGGTGTGCCAGACCAGCGGTTTTGCCCAAACCGAGCTGGCCCAGGTCAAAGTGAGGTTCCGCCAGTTCAGTGACGCCCAGATCGAGGCGTACTTGCTGGCCGAAATGCCGTACGACTGCGCCGGCAGTGCCAAAAGTGAGGGACTGGGTATTGCCCTGCTGGAGCAGATCGACAACGATGACCCAACAGCGCTGATCGGCCTGCCGCTGATTCGCACCTGCCGCCTGGTCGAGGCTGCCGGCATCCGGGTGCTCTGAATATGTCTGCCCCGTCCACTGATCCGTCGAAGGGCCGCCTGTACCTGGTGCCTTCCCCGCTGGATTTTAGCTGTACCGAAGCCCCTGAGCTGCAAGCCACGCTGCCGCTGGGCAGTTTGCAGCACGCCGCCGCACTGTCACACTGGATCTGCGAAAACGCCAAGTCGGCACGCGCCTACCTCAAACGCATCAACGCCATCGTGCCTTTGTGTCAGCCGATTCAGCTCATGTCGCTGGTCGAGTTGCCCCACGCCGTGCACAAAAAGGGCGACCACCGAGGCAACTTTGACGCCCGCCCCCTGCTTGAGCCGGCCCTGCAAGGACATTCGATGGGTCTGCTCAGCGAAGCTGGCATGCCCGCCGTGGCCGACCCGGGGGCCTCGGTGGTGCGCGCCGCCCATGACTTGGGCATTGCGGTCTACCCGCTGGCAGGACCGGTATCGCTGCTTTTGGCGCTGGCTGCGAGCGGACTCAATGGTCAAAACTTCGCTTTTGTCGGTTATCTCCCACAAGACCCAGGCCTTCGGAGCAAGCGCATTTGCGAGCTCGAAAACCTTGCTGTGCGTACCGGTCAGACCCAATTGTTCATCGAAACCCCTTACCGCAACCAGGCGCTGCTACAGGCACTGATTCACGGTCTGCAGCCCAACACCCGGCTGGCCGTGAGCAGCGGGCTGACCTTGACCCGTGCGCAAAACATCAGCCTGAGTGTGCGGGAGTGGAAACAAAGGACCACGCCACTGGACACGGATACACCGGTGGTCTTTGCCATTGGCCCCTGATGCTCTTAATTAAATAGCTACCACTAATTATCCAGCATGCGCTGGAGGCAAATATTTATCGCAATATTGCGGAGGCCCGCAGGGCTTGCACGGCACCGGCCCCCATGGCGGCACCAAAGCGCTTGACCAGACGTTCGGCCACGTTCTCGCGGCGTGTGTAGTCGATCAGTTCCTCCGCCTTGACCACCTCACGTGCCACATAGTCCAGGCTACCCAGTTGATCCGCGAGACCCAGTTCGATCGCCTGCTGACCACTCCAGAACAGGCCACTGAAAGTCTCGGGTGTTTCCTTCAACCGATCACCGCGACCGGCTTTGACCACGTCGATGAACTGCCGGTGAATCTGGTTGAGCATGGACTGGGCAAAGGCTCGCTGCGTCTCGGTTTGTGGGCTGAATGGATCGAGAAACCCCTTGTTTTCACCGGCTGTCATCAGGCGGCGCTCGACGCCGAGCTTTTCCATCAGGCCGGTAAAGCCGAATCCGTCCATTAGCACCCCGATGCTGCCCACAATGCTGGCTTTGTCGACGAATATCTTGTCGGCTGACACGGCAATGTAATAGGCCGCCGAGGCACACGACTCCTCCACCACCGCGTACACCGGCTTTTGATGCAAGGCCTTCAGCCGGATAACCTCGTCATTGATGATGCCGGCCTGCACCGGACTGCCACCCGGCGAGTTGATCAGCAATACCACGCCCTGCGCCCCGGCATCCTCGAAGGCTGACCGCACCGCCGACACCACCAGTTCTGCACTGGCTTCGGTGTCGGATGAAATCTCCCCGTGAATGGCCACCACGGCCGTGTGCGGCGTAGTGACATTCTGACTGGCCCCCCCCTGGTTAAGACCGAGCCACACCAGCGCAATAAAAAAACCCAGCCAGGCCAGTCGCACAAAGGTGCGCCAACGCCGCGCCAATCGCTGCTCGTGCAGGGTGGCAAACGCCAGTTTCTCCAGAGTGGCACGCTCCCAGCCGGGGGTTGAACTGATGCCGTCGCCGACCTCAGACTTTGCAGGCTTGTCAGCCGTTGATCGCGGCACCGGGTTTTGGGTGAAGTCGCCAGCGTCTGGCAGGGTGCCACCGTTTGGATCAAGAGGGTCTGTCATGGGCTGAAGCCGGGTTGAAATTTATCGGAAGTATGCCAGTACACCACACCATCGGCTTCACTGGTTTCAATTTTGATCAAGCCACCGCGACACGGCCCCAGACTGCAGTGGCCCGTTTGTGGCGCGTACATGGCCCCATGGGTGGCGCACATCAGCCAGTGCCCGGTACTGTCGAAAAACTGGTTGGGCAGATAGTCCATCTCCATCGGCACATGACTGCAGCGGTTCAGGTACGCGTACACCACACCGGCGTAGCGCACCGCGAAAGCCGAGCACGCCTGTGTGTGATACTCCACCTCAAAAGCAACGGCAAGGCCGCTGTCTTCAAGCGCACCGGAAGGACACAGGCGAATGCACCGGTGCGGCACCGGCTCAGCCATGGCGTTGCAACCAATCGTCGAGTTGCGACACCGTATGCGCCACATACATGGGCCCGAGTTCGGCAAAAGCCAACGGATCGTGCGCCCCATAACTGACCGCCACACTGGCACAACCTGCATTTCGCGCCATCTGCAAGTCGTGTGTGGTGTCGCCCACCATCAGGGTGCGCCCAGGCGGTACGTCAAACTCGGCCATCAGTTCCTTCAGCATCAAGGGATCGGGCTTGCCAGCGGTTTGGTCTGCGGTCCGCGAAGCATCAAAGCGTCCCGCCAACGCCACCGTTCCAAGCGCCTCATCCAGCCCCCGGCGACTCTTGCCAGTGGCGACGGCGAGCCAATGGCCACGGGCCTTGAGTTTGTCGAGCATCGACAGGATGCCGTCAAACAGGCAGATTTCATGTTGAATGGCAAAGTAATGGTGTCGGTAACGGTCTGCCAGTTCCGGGTAACGGTCCTTGGGCACATCGGGCGCTGCGTGCGCCAGCGCCTGCATCAAACCCATGCCAATCACATACGAGGCCTCCTGATCGGTCGGCACCGTCCCCCCTACATCACGCACGGCGGCCTGAATGCAGCGGGTGATGATGGCGGTTGAGTCAAACAGCGTGCCATCCCAATCAAAGGCAATCAGGTCGAAGTGTCGTGTGATCATGAGGTTTCCGCAGGCAGTAGCAATGGATCGGCGGCATGGCCTGGCTCGTCGCCACTGGCAGACGAACCGAGCGCGGCGCTGGCAAACTGGGCCAATTCCGCCGGCAACTCAGCCAGCAGTTCCAGACGCTCGCCCGTGACCGGATGATTGAACTGAAGCCGCCAGGCGTGCAAAAACATGCGCTTCAGGCCAGCTTGCCCGGTGCCCGGCCGCGCCAGGGTTTTGTTGCGCTCAAAGTCGCCATATTTGTCATCTCCCAGAATGGGGTGACCTGCGCTGGCCAAATGGACGCGAATCTGGTGTGTGCGGCCGGTCTTGATGGTGACTTCGAGGAGCGAGCAAGTCGGTCCCGAAGCCCGCACCTTCACCAAAGTGACAGCGGGCATGCCGTCCGGGTCGTCGCGCGACACCACCTTGACCCGCCGCTCCCCCGCCTGTCGCTCGTCGTCACCGGCCAACAGGTACTTGTGCAAGGGCTTGTCCAGCACTTTCAGCCGGGCTGGCCAGGCTCCGCTCACCAGAGCCAGGTAAGTTTTGCCAGTTTCCCGTTCCCGGAACTGGTCCTGCAGATGCTTCAGCGCGCTGCGCTTTTTGGCCACCAGGAGGATGCCACTGGTTTCACGGTCGAGCCGGTGCACCAGTTCCAGAAACCTGGCCTGCGGGCGTGCCATACGCAACTGCTCGATCACGCCGAAACTGACCCCGGAGCCACCGTGCACCGCCACGCCAGCGGGTTTGTCGATGGCCAGCAGATGATCATCCTCGAGCAGCAGCGTGAAGTCGCGCAGCGGCGCACCACGCGCCACCTGAGCCTGCATGGCTTGCTGCTTGTCAGCCACCCGCCCGGAAATGCGCACCGGTGGAATGCGCAGCAGGTCGCCTACGGCTAGCCGCGCATCCACCGCCACACGACCCTTGTTGAGCCGCACCTCGCCGCCACGAATCATGCGATAAATGTGCGTTTTGGGCACCCCTTTGAGCACCCGTAACAAATAGTTGTCCACGCGCTGCCCGGCAGTATCCTCGTCGATACACACGGTTTTCACAGCAGGGGGATCAGGAGCAGGATTGCCCCCTATAATGACTTTCACTGGCGCGGTGATGTAAGTGGTTGATTTAACTGAAAAGTCTTCAGTGTTGCGGTGAAGTTTAGTTCACCGGTTGACAACCCGCTACCCACCTCGGCAGAAAAGTCGGTACCACCTGACACCTGGTTTGCAGATTTTTGGCCCATCGGCCCAGAATGGCAACACAGGTGACCGGTCAAGACGACGCCTTGAAACCCTGAATCGGAATACCCAAAATTCACAGCAGCCTGCTGTGAATGGAATGAAGCGTTTATGTTTGTGTTGATGTCCCTGGTGTGTACTTGCCTGCAGCGCAAACCCGCGTTGTTTACGGGCTCACATCTGGCATCTGCGCCCGTCAAACGGGCGCCAATAGCTATTTATAAGATAGCAAATCCAACCCCAGACCCGATCGCTCCCCTCCACGCGCCAACACCCAGACTCATTGTGTGAGTCCGGGTTCTCCGGCTGTTTCCTCGTCATTTCATAGCGTGCGTTTGTGTATCAAAAGCTCCCAGTGAGCAATGGTTTGATATTTGAATTGAAGGAACGCGAATCATGAAGCGCATGCTAATTAACGCCACACAAGCGGAAGAACGCCGCCTGGCGGTGGTGGACGGGCAAAAATTGCTCGACTACGAAATCGAAATCGAGGGGCGCGAACAGCGCAAGGGCAACATCTACAAGGCCGTGGTGACACGCGTCGAACCCTCGTTAGAAGCCTGTTTTGTTGACTACGGCGAAGACCGTCACGGCTTTTTGCCGTTCAAGGAAATCTCGCGCCAGTATTTCCAGGCGGGTGTGGCGGTGAGCCAGGCGCGCATCCAGGACGCCATCAAGGAAGGCCAGGAGTTGCTGGTTCAGGTCGAAAAAGAGGAGCGTGGCAACAAGGGAGCGGCGCTGACGACCTTTGTGTCATTGGCCGGACGCTATGTGGTGCTGATGCCCAACAACCCGCGTGGCGGTGGGGTGAGCCGCCGCATTGAAGGCGAAGACCGCGCCGAGCTGAAAGAAGCGCTGGATCAGCTCGAATACCCCAACGGCATGAGCATCATCGCGCGCACCGCCGGCATTGGCCGCAGCGCCCCTGAATTGCAATGGGACCTGAACTACCTGCTTAAACTCTGGGCGGCCATCGACGGCGCAGCCAAGGGTGGCAAGGGCGCGTTCCTGATTTATCAAGAGTCGAGCTTGGTAATTCGCGCCATTCGCGATTACTTCAACCACGACATCGGCGACATCCTGATCGACACCGACGACGTGTACGACCAGGCGCAGCAGTTCATGGCGCATGTGATGCCCGAGCACGCCGCGCGCGTCAAGCGCTACCGCGACGACGCGCCGCTGTTCAGCCGCTTCCAGATCGAGCACCAGATCGAATCGGCCTACGCCCGCACCGTCACATTGCCCAGTGGCGGCGCCATCGTCATCGACCACACCGAAGCGCTGGTGTCGATCGACGTCAACTCGGCGCGCGCCATCAAAGGCGGCGACATCGAAGAAACCGCCACCCGCACCAACCTCGAAGCCGCAGAAGAAGTAGCACGCCAGGCGCGCCTGCGTGACCTGGGTGGCCTGATCGTCATCGACTTCATCGACATGGAAGAAAGCCGCAACCGCCGTGACGTGGAAAACCGCCTGCGCGACGCGCTGCGCCAGGACCGCGCCCGCGTGCAGTTTGGCACCATCAGCAAATTTGGCCTGATGGAAATGAGCCGTCAGCGCCTACGCCCGGCTTTGAGTGAAGGGGCCTCCATCCCCTGCCCGCGTTGTGGTGGCTCAGGTCACATCCGCGACACCGAATCGAGCGCGCTGCAAATCCTGCGCATCATTCAGGAAGAGTCGCTCAAGGACAACACCGCTTCGGTGCTGTGCCAGGTGCCGGTCGAAGTGGCATCGTTCCTCTTGAACGAAAAGCGCACCGAGATTGCCAAGATCGAGCTCAAGCAGCGTATCAACGTGCTGATGGTGCCCAACAAGTCGCTGGAAACGCCCAACTACAAGCTCGAGCGCCTGAAACACGACGACCCGCGCTTAGACAACATTACCGCCAGCTACAAGATGGCCGAAGAAGTCGAGGACGCCACCGCCGTCACGCGCCGCTCACAAGAGCCAACCAACCGCCAGACGCCGGTGATCAAGGGTGTATTGCCCGACGCGCCGGCGCCCGTCGTACCTGCCAAGCCCGAGCCAGTGGCAGCACCCGCGCCTGTCGCACCGCCCTTGGCAGCCACGCCACCTGTGATCGAAAAGGGCTTCTTCGGCTGGATCAAGAATCTGTTTTCAGTTGCCCCAACCCCGGCACCTGCACCCCAGGCTCCGGTGCAAGCTGTTCCCACCGAAACTCGTGCCCCGCGTGAGGGGCGACCACCGCGGGACAACAGCCGCCGCAATGAACCCCGGTCGGACCGCCCGGACAGCCGAGGCCCTCGCCCTGACTCGCGCGGTGGTCGCAATGAGCGTAGCGAGCGCGGCAACCGTGGCGATCGCAACAACCGAACCGATCGCCCAGCACCGGCACGCGAACGGCAGGAGTTGCAAGCCAACGCCAGCAGCCCGGAAGCAGTCATCAACGAGGGCGGTCCTTCGATCGCAAACACCGAAACAGTGCGAACCGAGAACAAGGCCGACCGCAGCAATCGCAATGGCAGTCGTGGTGAGCGCCGCCCGCCACGCAACAGCCGCCCGACAGAAGATTCGCGCCCCGAGGGCAACGACATGGCTGAAGAAGGTGCCACTGCACCTGCTGAAGCACCCGTGGCCGAATCCGATGGCAGCAGTCGCAACGAGGCCGCTCCGCGTGAAAAGCGCTCGCGTGACCGTTACGGGCGAGACCGCAAATCGCGCAGCGATCGCGGCAGTCTGCCGGACGATGGTCAATCCACCCTGCCCTTGGAGTCCGCCACCCTGGTGTCAACGCAGGAGGAGGCGCAGGATGTGCCACGCAAGTCCTACTTCAGCGTGCCAACCGTTGCCGCCGAAACCGACGCTCTGGCGGTAGCGCCAGCTGAGGCACAACCCGTGCCACCCGGTGCCGATGTCTCCAATGCAGACGACTTGCCGGTCACTGTGATTGCACCGGCCAACCTGGCCCCGCCACTGCGCTTCTTGACCCGGCCTGCTGAGGCATCCTCGACGCCATCACCCATGCCAGAGGCAGTCGTCACCACCGGCACCAACGCCGCGCCCGTGGAAATTGCCCCTGCCATGCCCAAGGTGCAGCCCTACGCGCTGCCGCTGGACGCGCTGATGCAGATTGCACAAAATTCTGGATTGATGTGGGTCAACTCGGACAGCGCCAAAGTGGCCCAGGTGCAAGCGGCCATTGCCGCCGAGCCGCAACCGGTTCATGTGCCGCGTGAACGGCCTGCAGCAACCCCACAGGATGAGCGCCCCTTGATTCTGGTGGAGACCAAACGGGATCTGCGCCACATCGAATTGCCCTTTGAACGCACTGACAAGGTCGAATAAGCAGGCGTTTCAGTATCAAAGGGGCACTGAGTGCCCCTTTTTTTTGCCATCCGTTAAACACCGGATGGGCGGACAGCGGCGGCTGCCGGTGCGCCAAAAAAGCCTCTGCGCACCAACCCCAGGTGACTGCTGGCCTTGTTGCCCCCGCCACGCCGGGCAAAGTTCACCGCCATCTGGGTTTTCTCAAGAGCGCTTGCCGGTGAATCGTCGGCCATCACACTGGTAAAGCCGCAGCTGACAGTAACCCGGCCCACCCGTGCAAAGTTGAATTTTTCAACATTGGCACGGAAGCGGTCAAACGCCGACAGTACCAGCGCTTCGTCCGGGCAGTGCATCAAAACGCCAAAGTCCTGTCCGCCAAAGTGGTACAGGCGGTCGTAAGTGCGAAAGGTATTGCTCATGATGCGTGCCACCAGTTGCAGCACGTCTTCCACCACCGCCCGACCATGTCTGTCATCGATCAGCGCGTAGTTGTCAACACAGGCCGAGCCCAGCCAATAATTGACGGGCACCCGATGGCGTCGCTCCTGCCCGGTCACGTCCGGCGACAGTGGAGCCGCGGTGGCGCCGTCCAGGTCTTCCAGCACGGCACTGTAAAACGCGTCGTCAAGCGATTTGCGATTCAACAGTCCGGTCAGTGGATCCCGGTCGCTGTACTCCAGCAGCGTGTACATATTGCGGTAAATTCGGCGCAGGTCGTCCACCAGCCGCAGGTCGTCAGGCTGCAGCGCGGCGTCTGAATGCAACTCCAGCACCCCCTGATCATCGCTGCGCGAAGCTGAAAACAATGGCAACATATTGACACGGGGACCGTCCGGGCCGGCCCAGGCAATTTCAACCCGTTCACGGGTCTGCAGGCACTGCAGACGGTCACTGGCGTCCTCGAGTTTGACCAGCGACTGAAAATCCACACGCAGCGGGTCGATCACCCGCCCGCCGCCTTTAGCATCCAGACGGGCCACTTCAAGCCAGCGTTGCACGCCCTCCTCGCGCATGACGCGCGCAATCACAATCCGGCTGACCGGCAACAAGTCGATCAACGCCTTGGACAAGGTAAGCTCCAACAGATCGCGATCGCGATGGTCGGTCAGTTTGACGATGTGTTCGATGAATGTGGTCATGCACAAATCATAGACTTGAAAGCGCCCCGCGTCACGCAAAGAACTCGCGCCAACGCGGGCTTCCTGCGTCTTTGTTGATCCGCATCAGGACTTGCGCAGCAAGGTTGCCTGTGAGGCGTTTCGCCAGGCCTGTGCGGCTTGCACCTCGTCGCCCTGCCGCTGCGCGAGCTCCGCCAGCATCTGCCAGCCGCGCGACAGCAGACCGGCGTCGCTCAAACGTGGCAGTGCCTGGCGGATGAGTTGCTGCGCTTTGCCCCACAACTCCAGATGCAGGCACGCCACCCCGGCCAGATACTGAAGATTGGCATCACCCGGCCGCTGACGCTGTGCGTGTTCGATGCGCGACAGCCATGGGGTGTCCATGGTGTTGCGTGAGCCTGAGAGCCCGTTTTCCATGACGCGTATCAGCACCACCGCCTGCTCCTGACTCAAGCCGTCACCGTTCACCATATGCTCCCAGACCGGCAGCAACCAGCCAAACGCCGTGTGCACGTCGCCACCCAATCGCAGCAAACGCCCGGCGGCCACCGTGGCCACCTCGGGCATGACCTGTTCGGCTGTTTCAAGCCGCGACCAGATGGCGCCAAGGCGCTGCGGCTCATTGGCAGTCTGCAGCCACTCCACTGCCAGTGCCCGCACCAGGCTCTGCGCTGCCGTCGGCGGGAACGCCCGGTGTTTGATCAACAGCCGCGCTGTCTCCAGTGCCGTTTCGATGCGACCAGCCAAACGCGCCACCTTCAAACGCAACCGCAGCGCCACCGTGCGTCTGGCCACGCCCGAGGGCAGTTGTTCCAGCCACTCCAGCGCCACGCCGGCACTGCGGTCCTCCAAAGCCCAGCGCACCGCGCGCAGCAACACCCCCTCGCGGGTGCCACTGGCATCGTGCGACGACGCCTGTTCCAATGCCGCCTGAAAATGCTTCTCACGGGCGGATTTGTCTTGTAGCGCCTGCGCGCTCTCGGCTGCCAGCAGATGTGCCAGCACCCGCAATCGGGCCGCATCGGTGCTGCTGTCGCCGTGGCGTGCCATGGCCGAGTCCCGCGCCAGCACCAGCTCGGCGGCCTTGCGGGCCCGGATGAAACGACCGGCAATCAAATGCGACAAGGCGTCCAGCAAGGCCGAGTGGATGACCCGCTCCTGATGCCGCAGCCGCCAGGTCTGCGCCTGCTGCGGCATTGCCAAAAGTGCCGCCAAGGCCCTCAAAGCCAGGTGCAGCAGCAAAAACAGCAGCAACAGCAACAGCAGCACAAAATTCAGCGACAGATCGACCCGGTGCGGCGGCCAGTACACGGTGATGGTGGCACCGTTACCGCTGGCGAACAGGGCCAGCGCCACCGCCACACCGAACAAACCCAGCAGCCAGATGGCAGCACGCATCGTCAGCGCCCGGCTGCCGCCGTGGCCAGCACAGCAAGTGTTTCGTCGATCCGGGGGATCTGCAAGTAGCGCATCTGCAACTGCACCTGCTGCAGGAGGGCACTGGCGGCCTTGGTTTTACGTGCCTCCTGGTCAAAGTACTTTTTCAAGGCGGTCTCAGCCACCCGCAAGTCGGCACTGGCCGAGTCGATCTGCCGGGACAACAAGCCCAGGCGCGCATTCAGCAACTTGAGTTTCAGGTTTTCGCGCACAAAAAACGATTGCTCGGGCGACAGCAGCATCGCCTCGGGTGACTCAACGCGACTGACCCGCACCAGGTTTTGTGCCTCAATGAGCAGCAACAGCGGCAGCCGCTCCCACCAGGTCTGAGGCACCGCCGGCGGTGGTTTTTCGGCGCCTTTGCTTCTGGGTGCAGGTACCACGGCGTTGGCCAGGCTCAATTCATCCGCCAGGTGCACCAGTTCATCCAGTTTGACCAGCATGTTCGGTGTGTCACTGACGGCCGCCGACTTGACACGGTCAATGTCGCGTGCAATAGCGCGCTGCAACAGCGCCAGGTTGGGCTGGGCCGCACGCAGGAGCCGCTGATCGGCACTCTTGAGTGCCGCCAGCAAGGGCTCCACACTGCCGGTCAGCTGAGCCTGCTGCTGCGACAGACGCAAGGCAGCCTCAATATCCACCACCAGGTTCTCGTCACGCGAACGTGACAGGCTGCGCATCAGCTCGTCGAGCTGGCTGCGATGCAGTGCCACCTCGCTCAGCCGGGCATCCATCACCGCCGCACGCGCCGACGTCTCCTGCGCCAATGCCACCGCCTGCTTGGCCAGCGCGCGTGCCTCCAGCGACTGGGCTTGCGCATCGGCACTCTGCCGCGCCAGCTGTTCCTGCATGTTGCTGACTTTTTGCCACAACATCACACCCAGCAGCAAGCCCGCCAGGGCCAAGGCAGCAATCCACCAGGTCAACGGACCACCTGGTCGGACAGTGACAGGTGCCGTCATGGCCGGGGCGGTGACTGCCGCCGCGTCTGCTTGGCTGATGTCAGAAGAAGGCACACTCATGCCAGGGATTCTAGCGAGGCCAACACACTGGGCAGGGTCGGGCTGGCCAGCGCCACCTGGCCAAAACCCAGCAAGCGTGCCGCGTCCGCGATACGCATATGGGTCGCCACGGCCCGGGCTGTTGACCAGCCCTGATCGGGCAACAGGCCGCGCAGGTTGGTCAGCGCCTCGGCACTGCTCAACACCCAAACCGAACCATCCTGAGCCGCGGCACTGGCCAGCGCCAACTGTTGGGCATCCCACTTTGGGGCGCCCCGCTGGTAGGCCACCACAAAATCGACCTGCGCACCTGCCGCCGCCAGCCGTTGCGCCAACCAGTCCCGCCCGACACCTTGCGGTGCTGCCTCGTCGCTGCCCGGCGTGTCGCCACGCACGATCAACACGCGTGTGCCGGTTTGTATTTGTGTTTTCACCAGTTGCCACAGCGTTTCTGAGTCAAACTGACCGGCCTCAAGCGCCGGAGTGTCGAGCAGCTGTAACGGAAATCCCTGTGCCAACAACGCATTGCGGGTGCCCGGACCAGTACCCCATGCTCTTGTTTTAGTTGCTTCAAACCCTTTAGATATAGGCGCTAGAGCAGGTTTTTCTTGAAAAAAATGCTGTACCGCATGGGCGCTGACGTACATCACCGCGTGGTAACTCGCCAACTGCGACCAGGCACGACGCAAGCGACTGGCATCGGGCAGCCCCCGTGTTTCGATCAGTGGCAAGGCCAGGGCATCGTGGCCATGGTCGCACAGAGCCTGCACCCATTGCTGTGCCTGCGGCTGAACCCGGGTGACGACCAGACGCATGGCGCTTGGGCGTCAGGCCAGATGCGGCAAACTGCCACCCTGCGCCAACACCTTGGCCTGCAATAGTTCTGCCACCTGGGATCCCAGTGCCGCCGCCGCGGCCAGGTCGCTGACCGGAGCCTGTGCCCGCACCCGCACCAGGTCAAGCCGCCCGTCCACATCACCCCAAGCCGCCTCCAGCACCAGTGCATCCGGCTCCAGTGTGGCAAAGGCCGCGAGCGGCATGGAGCAGCTGCCACCCATGGCCCGGCTCACCGCCCGCTCTGCCGCAATCCGCAGCCAGGTGGGTTGATGCACCAAGGGGGCCAAGGCCAGCGCCATATCAGGGCGGTCACTGCGCACCTCGATGCCCAAGGCGCCCTGTCCGGCCGCTGGCAGCATGGTGGTGGGCTCAAAGATGTCGCGGATGCGTGACAGCAGCCCCAGGCGCTTGAGCCCGGCCGCCGCCAGCACAATGGCGTCGTACTGGCCGTCATCGAGCTTGCGCAGGCGGGTGTCCAAATTGCCCCGCAATGGCTCGATCTTCAGGTCCGGGCGCAGCGCGCGCAACAGCACCATGCGCCGCAGACTCGAGGTACCCACCACCGCACCGGTCGGCAAAGCGTGCAGCTCGGGGTACCGGTTTGACACAAATGCGTCCCGGGGGTCTTCTCGTTCCATCACAGCGGCCAGACTAAAACCGTGGGGCAGCTCCATCGGGACATCCTTGAGCGAATGCACCGCCAGATCGGCACGGCCCTGCTCCAGTGCCACTTCAAGTTCTTTGACAAACAGGCCCTTGCCGCCAATCTGACTCAGCGCACGATCGAGAATCTGATCGCCCAGTGTGGTCATGCCCAATATCTCGACCTGATGTCCCAACTGGCGCAGGCGCGCCTGAATGTGCTCGGCCTGCCACAGGGCCAGTCGGCTTTCACGGGTCGCAATGATCAATTTGCTCATAAACAATGGCGCTTGCGCCGTAACCTTTTGGTAATCCTGAAACAGCCGGGAATGCTAGCATGACTCTTGCTTGCACCAAGCGCATCCATTGACCTTCCTCCGCCCTTCAGTCATGACCAAAACACCTCGATCCCCGTCCAAACACCGACCCGACAACAGCGAGCAACCGGTGGTTGACGACATCCGTCTGCTGGGGCGGATCCTGGGCGACGTCATTCGCGAGCAGGAAGGGGAAGCCGCGTATGCCCTGATCGAGCAGGTGCGCCAACTGTCGGTCGCGTTTCGACGGGACGCCGACCATGAGGCGGACAGAGCGCTCAAGAAGTTGCTCAAGTCCCTGAGCAACGACCAGACGGTGAGTGTGGTGCGCGCCTTCACCTATTTCAGCCATCTGGCCAATCTGGCCGAAGACCGGCACCACATCCGTCGGCGTGCCGTATATGACCGCGCTGGCAGCCTGCGCGAGGGCAGTATCGAGCTCAGCCTGCAACGCATGGCAGACGCCGGACTTGGTCCCGACGCCATCAGCAAGATGCTGGCCAACAGCTTTGTCTCACCCGTGCTCACCGCGCACCCGACCGAAGTACAGCGTAAAAGTATCCTCGATGCCGAGCGCGACATCGCCCATCTGTTGACCGCCCGCGACGATGTTCTGGCGCAAGCGGCGGCTTACCGCCTGAGTGCCGATGCCCTCGCGCCGCGGGAGCTCGCTGCCAACGAACAACAGCTGCGGGCACGGGTCTTGCAGCTATGGCAAACCCGCTTGCTGCGTTTCACCAAACTGACCGTGGCCGACGAAGTGGAGAACTCGCTGAGTTACTACGAATCGACGTTTCTGCGCGAAATCCCGCGCCTGTACGCCAATCTGGAAGCCGCCCTCGGTGAGCACCCGATCCCGAGCTTTCTGCGCATGGGCCAGTGGATCGGCGGCGACCGCGACGGTAACCCGTTCGTCAATGCGCAGACACTCAGCCACGCCCTGCGCCGTCAGGCTGAAGTGGTGCTGCGGCACTATCTGACCGAAGTGCATTACCTGGGCAGTGAGCTGTCGCTCTCCAGTATGCTGGTTGACTTCCCGGCCGACATGCTGGCCCTGGCTGAGCGTTCGCCCGACAGCAATGCCCACCGCAAGGATGAGTTGTACCGACGTGCACTGATTGGTATGTACGCGCGCCTGGCGGCCACACTCAAACTGCTGACCGGTGGTGACGCCGCGCGCCATGCGGTGCCGCCACAAAACCCCTACCCGGACGCGCCGAGCCTGCTGGCCGATCTGCGCGTCATCGAAGCGGCATTGCTGGCGCATCGGGCCCATGCGCTGGCAGCGCAGCGCCTGCAACCCTTGATGCGCGCGGTCGACGTGTTTGGCTTTCATCTGGCCACGGTCGACCTGCGGCAGAGTTCAGACCAGCACGAACAGGTGCTGGCCGAATTGCTGGCCTGCGCCCGCATCACACCGGCATACGCCGCACTCGACGAGGCGGCCAAAGTCAGCCTGCTGCTCGGACTGCTCAACGACGCACGGCCACTGCGGGTCATGGGGGCGCAGTACAGCGAACAAACCGTGAGTGAGCTCGGTGTGTTTGAGGCGGCCAAGGCGATGCGTGCGCAATTTGGCGCGCAAGCCATCCGCCACTACATCATCAGCCACACCGAGACAGTAAGCGATCTGCTCGAAGTACTGCTGCTGCAAAAGGAGGTGGCACTGATGCACGGCACCCTGGACGCCCCCGACAGCAGCGCGGACCTGATTGTGGTGCCGCTGTTTGAGACCATCGAAGACCTGCGCCAGGCGGCCCCGATCATGCAGGCGTTCTACGCCTTGCCTGGCATCAAGGCACTGGTTGAGCGTGGCAACGCCGGCCAATACGGCGAACAGGACATCATGCTGGGTTACTCTGACAGCAACAAGGACGGTGGCATCTTCACCAGCAACTGGGAGCTTTACCGCGCCGAAATCGCACTGGCGCAACTGTTTGACGACATCAACCGGCAGCACCCGACACCTGGCAACAGCCACTTTATCCAGTTGCGCATGTTCCATGGACGCGGAGGCACCGTCGGACGTGGCGGTGGTCCGAGTTATCAGGCCATTCTGGCGCAGCCGCCCGGCACCGTGCGCGGGCAAATCCGTCTGACCGAACAGGGTGAAGTCATTGGCTCCAAGTACGCCAATCCGGAGATTGGCCGACGCAACCTCGAAACCCTGGTCGCCGCCACCCTGGAGGCCACTTTGCTGCAGCGCACCAAACCGGCGAAACCTGCCTTTCTGCAAGCAGCGGGCGAACTGTCGCAGGCCAGCATGGCCGCCTACCGCAAGCTGGTCTACGAAACGCCGGGCTTTACCGAGTACTTTTTCCAGGCCACACCGATCCGTGAAATTGCCGAACTCAATATCGGCTCGCGTCCGGCCTCGCGCAAGGCCACGCAAAAGATTGAAGACCTGCGCGCCATTCCGTGGGGCTTCAGCTGGGGTCAGTGTCGCCTGACACTACCGGGCTGGCTGGGATTTGGCTCTGCGGTGGAGCAGTTTCTCAATCCACAAGGTGATGAGACACCCGCTGACACCAACACGGGGCGCCTGGCCTTGCTGCAACAGATGGAAAAGCAGTGGCCGTTCTTCAAGACCCTGTTGTCCAACATCGACATGGTGCTGGCCAAGAGTGACCTCGCGCTGGCCTCCAGATACGCCGAACTGGTGACCGACACCCGCCTGCGCAAGAAAATCTTCACCACCATCGAGCAGGAGTGGCACCGTACCGCGCTGGCCTTGGTGCTGATCACCGGCCAGGAGAAACGTCTGGCCAACAACGCCTCGTTGCAGCGCTCCATGGCCCACCGCTTTCCTTATATCGACCCCTTGCACCACCTCCAGGTTGAACTGGTGCGTCGCCACCGCGCCGGCAACGGCGACGAACAGGTGAAGCGCGGCATTCACATCTCGATCAATGGCATCGCAGCGGGACTGCGCAACACCGGCTAAGGCGGGGTCGAGAGGCGTCTTCAGGTGGGGTGAGCGGTGCCGGCCAGCAGCGCCCGCACAGCGGTCAATTGGCGCCTTGACACCCACAACGCCTCGTCAATGCCATCCAGCCGCACCGCCCAGCCGTCACCCTCGAGTGCGTCAAAATGCTTTTCCAGCGAGCGCACGGCGCGCCTGGCAACCAGCGCGTTGCGGTGGATGCGAACAAAACGACTGGCATAGCGTGCCTCCAGTTCACTCAATGCGCCCTCGAGCAGGTAGCTGTGGGCAGCCGTTCGGACGGTGATGTACTTGAGTTCGGCCTTGAGATAAAGCACACTGGCCAACGGCACCCGCTCGGTCCGGGCACGCTCCTGAATCACCAGCACTTCATCGTCAGAATAGTCGTTCAGCCCTTTATTGATGGATATTGTTCGCTGAATTTTTTGAAGCATTGTTTGCAAACGTTCCAAACGTACCGGCTTGGTCAGATAGTCCACCGCGTCCAGATCAAACGCCTGCAGCGCGTGTTCGGCATAGGCGGTGACGAATACCAGCACCGGGGCCTGCGGCAAGTGGCGCAGGCTTGCTGCCAGCGACAGACCATCCACCCCGGGCATGTGGATGTCGGCCAGCACGGCATCCACTTCGTGCTGCAGCACACACTGCAAGGCTTGCGCTGCGTCGGCCGCCTCAGCCACCACCCGGGCACCGGGGGACGTGCAATCCGCCAACAGCCGTTTCAGACGGGCGCGCGCCAGGGCCTCGTCATCCACCAGCAAGACCCGCAGCGTCATGACAAACCCTGATGGTTCACAGGGGCACCTCGATGCGCACCTGAAAGACGCCGTTTTTCAGGCCGTACTGAAAGCGTCCCTGCACGTCGTGCAGCAGGCTCAGACGCTCACGCACGTTGACCAGCGCCAGCCCGTGTCCGGGGCCAGGTTGCTCAGCGGGCTTGGCAACGGTGTTGCTGACCTTGATCACCACGGTGCTGCCACGTCGCTGTGTGCTGACACGAACCTGGGTGGCCTCGCCGCTGGGTTCAACCCCATGTTTGACTGCGTTTTCCACTAGCGGTTGCAGCAGCAGTGGCGGCAAGCGTGCCGCGTTGGCGCTGTCATCCAGCGACCATTCGAGCAGCAGACGCTCGCCAAAGCGCACCTGTTCAATCGCCAGGTATCGTTGTGCCAAGGTGATTTCATCGGCCAGGCTGACGCTGCTAGCCTGCTCGGCCAGCGCATAGCGAAACAAATCACTCAAGTCCTCCAGCAGGCGCTCGGCCTTGCGTGGCTCTGCCTGCACCAGGGCAATCGCGCTGTTGAGTGTGTTGAACAGAAAATGCGGGCGAATGCGGGCTTGCAGTTCGGCCAGCCGCGCGGTGGTGGCAGACGGCGTGCGACCCTTGGCGCGCATCACCAATGCAGCCACCAACATCGCCGAAAGCAGGGCACCAGCAAAGGCACTGGCCCACCAGGGTGGTGTTTCGAGCAAACCCATCAGCACCAGCATGCCACAGCCATACACACCGGCCAGAGCTCCCAGCAGCACACCTGCCAGCTTTTGCACACCCGGATTCAGCCGTGCCAGCAGCTTCTTGAGGCTGCACGCGGCAATCAGCCACACCAGCGTTGCCGGGAAAGCGGCGCCGGTGATCAGTGACATCTGTGTCAGCCATTGCAGCGGCGAGTCGCTGCCGAACATGGCCAGCACCCCCACCACAGTTTCGACAAAAAGCACCGCGCGCAGCACCACCCCCACGTGGCAGGCGTCAAACACCAACACATCGGGTGGCGGCTTTGACGACGCTGCGGCAGGCTCCTGGAACACCGATAAAATTTGTGTATCTTCCATCGACCAACTTGATTGTGCGTGCAACAGGGCGATCACGCACATTATTGTTGATTACCGGGCCGGTTGCCCAGCGCCGATCCGATCACACCGCCACCAGACCACGACCCGCACAGCATGAACCAAAACCAATTCGACAAAAAATCCCAGGCCTGGTCGGCCTTGTTTTCTGAACCCATGAGCGACCTGGTCAAGCGCTACACCTCCAGCGTTTTTTTTGACAAGCGCCTGTGGCAGGCCGACATTGCCGGCAGCCTGGCCCACGCCGAGATGCTGGCCGCGCAGGGCATCATCAGCGCCCAGGACAAGGCTGACATCGACCGCGGCATGGTGCGAATCATCGAAGAAATCGAGTCGGGGCAGTTTGAGTGGCAACTCGACCTCGAAGATGTGCACCTCAACATCGAGGCGCGCCTGACCCAACTGGTGGGCGACGCCGGCAAACGTCTGCACACCGGGCGCAGTCGCAACGACCAGGTGGCCACCGATGTGCGGCTGTGGCTACGTGGAGAGATTGACCTGATCAGCGAACTACTGACCGAGCTACAAAAATCCCTGCTCGACGTGGCCGAGCAGAACGTCGAGGTCATCCTGCCCGGCTTCACCCACCTGCAGGTGGCGCAACCGGTGAGCTTTGGCCACCACATGCTGGCCTATGTCGAGATGTTCAGCCGTGACGCCGAGCGCATGTCCGAGGTGCGGGCCCGCGTCAACCGGCTGCCCTTGGGCGCAGCGGCGCTGGCAGGCACCAGCTACCCGCTGCAGCGCGAACAGGTGGCCAGCAGTTTGGGCATGGTCAATGCGCTGGGCCAGCCACAGGTCTGCCAGAACAGCCTGGATGCGGTGAGCGACCGCGACTTCGCCATCGAGTTCACGGCGGCGGCCAGCCTGTGCATGGTGCACATCAGCCGCCTCAGCGAGGAACTGGTGCTTTGGATGAGCCAGAACTTCGGCTTTATCAAGATTGCCGACCGCTTTACCACCGGCAGCTCCATCATGCCGCAGAAGAAAAACCCCGACGTGCCCGAACTGGCGCGCGGCAAGACGGGCCGGGTGGTCGGCCACCTGATGGGCCTCATCACCCTGATGAAAGGCCAGCCACTGGCCTACAACAAGGACAACCAGGAAGACAAGGAGCCGCTGTTTGACACTGTCGATACGCTCAAAGACACGCTGCGGATCTTTGTTGAGATGATGGGCGGCCAGCTCAACCCGGCCACCGGCCAAAAAGAAGGCGGCATCAACGTCAACGCCGAGGCGATGGAACGCGCGGCCCTTCGCGGCTACGCCACCGCCACTGACCTGGCAGACTATCTGGTCAAAAAAGGCCTGCCGTTTCGCGATGCCCACGAAACCGTGGCGCACGCTGTCAAAGCCGCGGTGTCGCATCAGGTGGATTTGTCAGAACTGCCGCTGGCGGTGCTAAAGGGTTTTCACCCCAGCATTGAGAAAGACGTGTTTGATGTCTTGAGCCTGCGCGGCTCGCTCAACGCCCGTGACGTGCTGGGCGGCACCGCGCCCAGGCAAGTGCGGCTGCAGATTGAGCGGCACCGGGCGCGGCTGGTCTAAGCTCGGCCAGACAAAGTTCAACACCACCAGCCAACGCAATTCATCCACTTGAGTCTTTCCTCATGACCGAAACCGTTCAAACTTCATCCGCCACCCCACCCTGTCACGCCACCCGCTGGCGCATCGCCACCATCATCTGCCTGATCCTGCTGTCCGTTGCTGCAGCGACCGGCATGAGCATGATGGAGCAATTCAAGGCGCAACTGGAACATCTGCAGAAAAAGCTCAAGGCGGTGCCGCAGGTCAAGTATGTTGCCGTGCTGCTGGATGAGAAGCATCAGCCCGCTCAACTCATCACCTTTGACCCGCAGGACGGCTACCTGCTGATCCAGCGCCTCAATGATGTGAAGGAAGGCCAGGAAGACAGCATGCAACTCTGGGCGCTCGACGACCAGGACCGTCCGCTGTCCCTCGGCGTTTTGGCCACCAAAATCCGCACGGCCCAAATCCCCGCCTCGGACAAAGTTTTGTCACAAGCCAAAAAACTGGCCATCAGTGTGGAAAACAAAGGTGGCGTGGAGGCTGGCAAATTGCCCCGGCTGCCCTACCTGTTCAGCGGTGCTTTGATTCAAAAGACGCTTTAGCGCTGATACAAGCCTTGTATCAACGGGCCTGACCGAACGGCAGTCCGTCATGGCTCAAGCCCTTGTGCGGTTCAGCGCGTGACCCACCCACCACACACAGGAAAAACCTGCCCGACAAAACAGTCGGCCGCGCTGCTGCAAAGATAGGCAGCAAAAAGTGCGTCCTCACGCGCACCCACCAAGCGACCCAGCGGAACTTCGCGCCTGAGTCGCTCCTGGAATCGCACATTGGCCTGCACCTCGGGCGGAAAGTAAGTCGGGTTGTCGACGAAATTTTGCGCTATGGCATTGACTTGAATCCCTTGTGCTGCCAATTCGACACCCACCGCTTGTACGTAGGCCAGTTGCGCACCGCGGGCGGCACTGTAACTTGAAGCACGTTTCATCCCGCGCAGTGCGGCGGCGCTGCCCACCAGCAAAATCTTGCCTGAGCCCTGGCCGATCATGCCCGGAACCACCGCACGGACCAGCCGGGGCAAGGGGTCAACCAGGGCCGCGAACACCTCACGCCATTCAGCATCATTGACCTCGGTCACCGGCGTGGCGGGTGCCGCGATCGACAAATTCGCGACCAACACATCCAGCGGCCCAGCCCGCTCGATCACCTCGCGAGCAGCATCCGGTGCGGTCAAAGGGGCATTGCTTTGAATCACCCGGGCACCCTGCTCGGCAAACACGTCACAGAGTACCGGCCCCATAAATTCGGTCGACTGGGTGATGAGAACAGTCTTGCCAAGCAGTGTGTTTTGCATGTGGATTCAACTCCAATCAGAAAAGGGCAAGCTTGCTTAACCCCCAGGCCAGGGATTGCCGCCGTGCCCCCGGCTACCTGAAACCGACGCTTACCGGCTTGAGTGCAGCCACACCACTGTAGCGCACCGTCACGGTTTGACCCGCGCGAGGCGGCAGCAAGGCGGAAAAAGATCCAAGACTGATCAGGTCACCAGGCTGCATGGCGATGCCCTCCATTGCCAGTGCAGCGCTCAGCCAGATCACCGCGTTGAGCGGATGCTCCAGCAGATCGGCACCCTTACCCTGCGCCAGGGTTGCACCATCACCACTGCTGACCACCACCGCCATATCACGAAGCGCGTCGACCAGCGCGCTGCGCTCTGCGCTTGACTCCGGCACTGCCATCGGCTCACCGGTCACGCCCAAACGCGCACCAACATTGATGGCACTGATTGCCGGGCCATTCAGTTTTGTCGGGTCCTGCACCACGAGATCAGGCAGTTCGATGAACGGAATAATCTGGTCCAGCCCGGCCAGCACCTGCAGTGGCGTGCTGGACCGATGGATTTCAGCGCTTTTCACGCGCACCAACAAATCGGCCTCCAACAGCGGACGGGCACCAAACCTGGCATCCACAACCGAACCACCAGGCAGCAGCATTCCCTCGTAGAGCCGGCCCCACACCGGCTTGTCGGTGCTGAACCGTTTTTGCACCATGGGGTTGGTCAAGCCCGCCTTGTAGCCAATCACCTTGCCAAACTGCCGGGTCAAATGGCCATGAAATTTGGATCGGCTGCATGCACCATCACCTTCGGTCAGGGCCTCGACACCGTCGGCCAGGGTCCTGGCGGCGTAATGACCGGCAAGCGCCTCCACCTGGCTGTCGCTCAGGCAGGCGGCGTGAGCGCTGGCAACCAACAGCGTGGCAATGGTCAAGCTGTGGCGTATGGACAAAGACAGTTTCATGGGCTTGAGAGTTGGTGAAGATCTTCTTTCTATGCTATCAGCAGGCGGCCCACATCGACACATCAACAAGTTTGGCGATCAACATCCAGCGTGGCACCGGACATCATTACGACCGACTGGCCATCAGACACGCTAAAGTCATGCCTCAAACTCAAGGGGATCAATGTGACGCTGCGCGATGTACTGGGATGGAGTATTTGCCTGGGCTGGGCGATATCGGGCTGGGCATTTCAGGTCAGCAGCCTGTCTCCCCAGGGTGAGGTGGCCCGTATCAGCCAGGTGGTGGCCAGGTTTGACGAGGCGGCAATCGACTTTGGTAACGCCCAGGCGGCGGCACCGCTGGACCTGCAATGCTCTGACCCAAAGGCAACCCAGGGTACCGGCCGCTGGCTGAACGCCAAACAGTGGGTGTTTGATTTTGAGTCCGAATTGCCCCCCGGCGTAAGTTGTACGGCGCGCCTCAAATCAGGCATCAAATCCGCCTCTGGATCAATACTGACGGGGCCTTCAAGCTTTAAATTCAATAGTGGCGGGCCGTTTGTGCAAACCCTTTGGCCGGGCACCGACGACGCCATCGACGAGGAACAGTTTTTCACCCTGAAACTCAGCGGTGCAGCCAGCCAAAGCAGTTTGCTGGCCCACACCTGGTGCGCCATCGACGGACTTGGTGAGCGTGTTCCCGTGCGGTTGATCGATGGCAAAGAACGCACCAGTATGCTGCAATCGATTGGCGAAATGGACGACGCTACCCGTGAACCCCAGCGTTGGGTGACGCTGGCCTGCAATCGGCGTTTTAGCGCCGGTGCCAAGGTGGTGCTGGTTTTCGGCAAGGGGGTGGCCACCCCAGCGACGGCAACTTTGCCGGGCGGAGTCAGCAACAAGATCGACAAACGCTTTGAGTTCAAAGTGCGCGAGCCGTTTTCCGCCAGCATGTCCTGCGAGCGCGAAAATGCCCAGTCGGCCTGCTTGCCGATTCGTCCGGTGCGACTGCAGTTTTCCGCACCCGTGACACGCCAGCAACTTGAAGGCATTCGCCTCAACTCCGACAAAACCAGCTTCAAGCCCGTTTTTGACCACGACAACAACGATCCACAGGCGGTTTTTGACGCCGTTCACTTCAAAGCCCCTTTGCCG
>NZ_JAGPBB010000120.1 GCF_018063565.1 Rhodoferax sp. | reverse complement strand
GGCTGGGTCGGTCTTTGAACACGCTGCCCAGAGCACCCGGCACCATTTGTTCAAAGCCAAGAGCGAGCACACAGTCGGCACCGGCGGCGATGGCCTGGCGCGCCAGATACAGCGCGGTGGATCCGGTGGAACAGTTGTTGTTGACATTGACCACCGGTATGCCGCTCATGCCCACTTGATAGAGAGCTTTTTGCCCGCAGGTGGAGTCGCCATAGACATATCCGGCAAATGCCTGCTGAACCAGACCGTAATCCAGCCCGGCGTCCGCCAGCGCGAGCCGGGTCGCATCGGCGCCCATCTTGTCATAGGTGTCGCTGGCACCGGGTTTGGCGAAGGGAATCATGCCAACGCCAGCAACAAATGATTTTTGAGTCATTTCCGTCCTCAGGTCTTGGTGAAGAGGCTTGATTGTTGATCAAAACCACTGATGCGATGGACAGACCTTTTGCCTCAGAGACCATGCATGATCCTAGCGGGCCCCCACGGTGATCGGAAACTGGCCACCGAAGTTGAATGAACTGACAAAACGTAGACCCGCATCGCAGCGTTAGCCGATGGCCACCAATGCCCGGTCCCGGGTAAGCTGGTTTCATGACTTCCGAGACCGATCAGCCGCCGTTCGTGTCGGTCGCCTTGGTGCCCGGCTCAGTCAGTCGCTGAAGGGCTAAGCGGTCAATCACTCACATTCTGGTTTTCGTTTGGGGTCTTTCGGCAGCTCCCAATCAGCCAGACACTGCAATCCACCAGAACGCTAGCTAAAACAATAGCTGCTGATGGCGATGATATATGGGGTAGAGGTCAATTTGAACCACTTCCTGAGGTGCATCGTCGCACTCAAGCAGGTGGTGCACCCAGCTGCCAAAATCATCCACCACCCAATGATCATCAGCATGATCAGCCCCATCAGCTACGGCATCGAAAGGCTCATGCCGGTGCCCAGCAGCGCCACAAATGCACCTCCCAAGGAGGGCTGCAGCACGGTGCGTGCGACGACCGGGTTTGAGACTGCACTGGACCAACGGAATGAACCGCTTGCGCCGTAAGTCGTTGCACCGAAAGTCGGAGACATCGACAGCGAGCGCATGACACTGCGGTCCTGCCAATGAGGGGGATGAATCGAGTACTTTCGAGTGGTTTTAGGGCTAGTGTGGTGCGACAATCTGCATCAGGATGGTGCAAAAACTATCCGAATTTGTAACTACGCGAATGAACTATCTATCAATGGATATGCAGACGTTGGAGGTTCTGAAATACATCAGTCTGCTTTACGTTGAGGATGACGCGGCGACGCGTGAAGAACTGGCCATGATCCTTGAGCCTTGGCTAGGTGAGCTTCACGTAGCATCGGATGGCCAGGCCGGGCTTGCCTTGTATTCGCAAAAACTCCCTGACATTGTGGTCACTGATATCCAGATGCCCAAGATCAACGGACTGGTGATGACCGGCAAGATCCGTGGAATCGTACCGGGACAAGCCATTGTGGTGGTCAGTGCCTATAACGATGTAGAGTACTTGTTCAAGGCCATTGAGCTGGGCATTGATCATTACGTGACCAAACCGGTTAGTGTCGAGTTGCTGCTCAAGAAGCTGGCAGCCATCGCCACTGGCATCCTGGCGGTCCGGGAGCGCGAGCGAAACCAAACCGTGCTGGCACAGTACAAGATGCTGGTCGATCAAGCCGCGAATGTAAGCAAGTTCACCCCCGACGGCCGCATCACTTATGTCAATGACAAGCTGTGCGAAATCAGCGGGTACAAGCCTGAAGACCTGTTGGGGCATCATGTGCTTGAGCTCAACCATGCAAGTGAACCACCCGACAATGGCAAAGCCGCCATGGCGCAATTGCTGCGCGGCATACCATGGACAGGTATTGTCCGAAAGCGCATGCGAACAGGTGAACTGTTGGTGGTAGAAAGCAGTCTGGTGCCCATTCTCGATGAGCATGGCGCTGTGACCGAGGTGGTGTCGATGGATGTCGATTTGACAGAACACCACAGGGTGTACCAGAACCTGGTTGAAACGCTGAGCACCAGTAATCGCTCGTTTGTCGAGCAACGCCACTTTTTTGCGGAGTACAAGCGCGCGCTAGAGCTTGGTTCTTGTATCTGCGTCGCCGACCGCCAGCATCGGATCATCAGCACGAATCAGCATTTCGAGAACCTGATTGGCTACAGCGCTGACGAGCTCAAAGGCAGGCCCGTCAGCGAGATCATGCCCGACGTGTCAGCAGATCGCTGCCTGGACCATGTGCAACAGGTCAACAAAGAGCACTTTGCCAGTCGGTCCAGCCGCTTCGTTGGCCGCAACGGCCGGGAGTTTCAGTTCAGCGTCGGTTTTGTGGGCGTGCATAACATGGCGGGTGAGGTGGATTCCATCATCATGATCTGCCAGGACATCACCGAGTCGACCCGTCTGAGCCGTGAAATTTCCGACACCCAGCGCGAACTTCTCTTCATGCTAGGCGAAGTGGTGGAGACACGCAGCCTGGAAACCGGCCAGCACATTCGTCGTGTAGCGAAGGTGGCTCGGTTCCTCGCCATCAAGGCGGGGCTTTCGGAAGACGCGGCAGATTTGATCGAAATGGCTGCTCCCATGCACGACATTGGCAAAGTGGGCATCGCTGATGCCGTTTTGAACAAGCCGGGCAAGCTCGAACCTGCCGAGTTCGAAGAGATGAAAAAACATTCTGAAATTGGCTTCAAGATTCTTGGTAAGGTTGAACACCGACTGATTGGCGTAGCCGCGGCCATTGCCTACGAACACCATGAACGCTTTGACGGCCTGGGTTACCCCAACGGTATCGCGGGTGCAAACATTAGCCTTGAGGCGCGGATTGTGAGCATTGCCGATGTGCTGGATGCCCTGGCCAGCTCGCGCAGCTACAAAAAAGCCTGGGACGACGAACGGATGCAGGCCTATTTTCTGGCGCAACGCGGCCTGCAGTTTGATCCCGATCTGGTCGATATCCTGCTGGCACACTGGAAAACTGTGCAGGCGCTGCGTCACGGGAACGCACCTCAAAACTCAAGCTTTGGAGAATTTCAATGAAACGGTTTGCCCCCGCCACTTGTTTTTTTGTGGCAATGACTGCGGCAAACGCGGCACCTGCGCCTGATCGATTTGACCAACTGACCCTGGAGCAGGCCGTGCAGACTGCGCTGCAAAATCACCGCTCGCTGCGTGTCTCGCAAGCCAGCATCGATATGGCAGAAGCCCACTACCAGCAAGCCATGGCGGCATTTCGACCCAAGGTCAATCTGGAGGCCGGGTTTCAGCGTGCCGATCAGGACCGCACCTTCACCTTTGCCGGTGCCATCCAGACACCGGTCATGGACATTTCCAGCACCTTGAGTGGCGTATTGGGCCCGGTGCTTGGCGGGCTTCCCCTGGCGACGCAGCAGCAGATTGGTGCAGCCATGGCGCAGGGTGCAGCAACCATCCCCAGCCAGACGATTCCCATGAACATTGAAGTCAAGATGTTTGACCGTGATGTCACTAAAGCGGCGGTCAACCTCAGCTATCCTTTGTACACCGGTGGGAAAAAGGAGGCCATCACCGCCATGGCACAAAAAGGCCTGGAGATTGCCCGCCAGGAAAAGCGCAAGACTGAGCTAGACATTGTTCGCGATGTCAACAAGTATTACCACGGTGCCCGCTATGCGCAGCAGATGGCGCAATTGGCCAGCGACACGCTGGAACGATTTCAGGCGCTCGATGACCTGACCGGGCGGCTCTACCAGAACACTTCGCTCAAGGTCAAGAAAACCGATTTTTTGCGCAGCAAGACCACTACAGCTCTGGTGCGCGCAACAACCCAGGAAACCAGCTATGCCAATGCGCTGGTTAAGGACGCGTTGGCCAATGCCATGGGTTTGCCGCCCAACAGCCAACTGGTTCTGGCCACCGAGTCAGCAGAGCCCGTGTTTGATGGCAAGCTCGACCAGCTCATCGCCGACGCCATGGCATTTAACCCCGACAAGCAACGTCTGGAACTGGCCATTGAAGCGACCGAGCACAAGATTGCCGATGCCAAAAGCGGCTACCTGCCCATGGTCGGGCTGGAGGGTTCTGCTTACCAGGTGTGGAACGGCTACAAGGACGGCCTGTTCAATGATGCCAACCGCAGTGGCTGGACCATCGGTGTGGGCCTGAAGTGGGAGCTGTTTGACGGCGGCATGACCAAAGCCAGTGTCAGCGCAGCGCAGGCCGACAAGATCAAGCTTGAAGCCCAGCGGGTGCTGCTTGACCAGGGCCTGGCACTGCAGATCAAGGACATCGTCATGCGCATCGAACGTTCTCGCAACCAGTTGGCCGAATCAACCAAGGCAAAGGCTTTTGCCGAGGAGAACCGCAAACTCCATGTGCGCGCTTACCAGGAAGAAATGGTCGAGACCAAGGACGTGAT
This sequence comes from Rhodoferax sp., assembly GCF_018063565.1. GTDB lineage: Bacteria > Pseudomonadota > Gammaproteobacteria > Burkholderiales > Burkholderiaceae_C > Rhodoferax. The sequence goes on along the minus strand of NZ_JAGPBB010000120.1, from coordinate 3,908 downwards.
TGAGGCGCAACTGGTAGAGAGCTTCGCCAGCGCCAGCCTTTACCGCGCTCGCCATGAGCTGCGAGCCGCGCTGGCTGATCTGGATTACCAGGTGGGCAAGGTGGTCCACCAAGTTGTGCCCTGATCATGTGGCGGCACTGGGCATGGCGAGTCGGGCTGGCTCTTGGGCTGTTGTGCAGCGTCTGGAATGTTTGGGCAGAAGAGGCCCCGCCGCCGATCGCGATCGGGTTCTATACACCGGTGTTTCGCGACGTCCCCCGCGCGGATGTCGAGATTTCGCTGAAGTTCTGGGTTGAAGAACTGGGGCAATTGGTCAAACTAAAGTACAAGCCGATTCGTTTTTACGATCGTCTGGAAGACCTGAAACGTGACATGAGTAGCGGCGAGATCAATTTCATGGTGGCAACCTGCATGGGGGTGGCACAGCACTTCTCAATGGACGAACTCCGTGACGGGTTCTCCGGCCTGAAGAACATTCCGGATCATCTTTTTCTGGTGGTCAGGCGTGACTCGGGCATTCGCTCGCCTGCTGATCTGGCGGGCAAGCGTGTGGCTATTCTTGAGGTCGATGAGCTCAGCGTGGTTTACCTCGACACCTTGATGATGAGAGCTTTGGGCAAAGCCGCTGCCGCCGGTGCACCCAGCGTCACCCATGAGAAACGCTCCAGCACGCTGGTGCACCGGGTTTTCTTCAAACAGGCGGATGCCACTCTGGTCAGGCGCAATACCTATGAGGCCGCCCTGGCGCTGAACCCGCAGATCGGCCAGCAATTGCAGGTGCTGGAGGCCTATACGTTCAAAGGCCGCTCTCCCCACATCGGTCTGTTTTCCGCACAAGTGGCACAACAAGACGCGCAGGTCATCACCCGGTCTGTCATGACCATGGGTACAACGGCCCGTGGTCGTCAGGTGCTCGACATCTATAACGCCGACAACATGGTGCAGACCAAGGTCGCAGATCTTGAGCCGTTTCTGGATCTGCTGGCGCAGCACCGGACGCTGAAGAACGATCTGGTTAGCAGCAAGAAAAAGGGCGTTCAATGAGATGGCTGCGCGGGCTTGGGTGGGCTTGCCTGCTGATTGCCGCCGTGGGCGCTCAGGCAGCTGCCGTGCCGGCCCAGTTGCCCTTGCTCAAACTGGGGTTTTACCTGCCTGCCGTCCGGGAGGCAAACCAGGTTGACCTCAAGGTCAGCCTGCAAGTCTGGGCAGATGAGTTGGCTGGCAGCGTGGGCTTTCGGGTGGTGACGAGCACCTATCAGAACATGGCCGAGGTGCGCGCTGCCGTGGAGCGGGGTGAGCTGCATTTTGTCAATGCCGGGGGCATGGAACTGGCTGAAATCTTTTCACCCGGCGAATTGCATCGCGGGTATGCCCGCCATCAGCAAGGCGCTGATGAGGGCCTGGCGCTGGTGGTGCGCAGTGACTCAGGGCTGACATCCTTTGCCGACCTGCGCAACAAGCGCGTGTCCCGTTTGAGTAAAGACCGGTTGGCCGAGATTTTTCTCGAAACACAGTGCCTGAAGGCAGCCAGGCAGCGTTGTCGCCAATTCCTGACCTTGAGCGAAGAAAAACGCGACATTCAGTCGGTTTACGGCGTTTTCTTTGGCAAGGCCGATGCCGCTTTGGTGACGCTGGCCACGTTGCAAACGGCCATCGAGCTCAATCCGCAAGTGGCCACGCGCTTGAAGGTCATCCAGGACTGGAAGACCACGGCCTTGGTGTTTGGCATGATGACCAGACACGCGGCACCCGCTGACCTCAACGCGATGGTCGATGCAGTGCGCGAGGCCCTGAAATCCACTCGGGGCAAACAGGTGATGGAACTGTTCAAGACCGATTTTGTGGACCCGGTTGAACCCAGCGCCCTGAATGCCTTCTGGGCATTGTTGCAGGAGTTCCGGGCGCTCGACAAAGCCTACGGAGCAACACAAAAGTGAGCATTTCCACTCTGCCTGGTACGCTGCACCGACTGTTGCGCGGCACTGTGGTGGGCTGGTTATTGCTGGGTGCACTGGCATTCAGTCCGGCTGCTCTGGCCGAAGAAGCCGTTCGGATGGGGTTCTACCAGGGCGCGCGGCGCGAAATGTCACGCACTGACCTCCGGAGCGCCTTCACCTTGTGGACGCAGGAACTGGCTGTGGCTTTCAAAATGTCGGTTAGCGTGACCTTTTTTGAAGACATTGGCGCCATGCGTCAGGCGTTTGAGCGCGGCGAGATCAACGCCGTCAGCGCGGATGCCATGACGCTGGCGAGAAACTTCAAAAGTGCGGACTTGGCCGAGGGCTACTCGGTGGTCATGCCCCCAAACTGGAACATGCTGCTGTTGGCGGGGCGTGATTCGGGTGTTCGATCCGTGGGCGACCTTGTTGGTAAACGGGTGGCCTTGCTGGAAGACGACCTAACCGCCTCGATTTATCTGGAAACCGTCTGCCTGCGCCAGTACGGTCGTGAATGCAGCAAGGTGTTTTCAGACATTCAGCGCCTGCCCAACAACAACCAGGCGGTCATGCGGCTGTTTTTTGACAAGACCGATGTGGCACTGGTGTACCGCTACGGGTATGAGTTGTCACGCGAGATGAATCCGCAACTCGACCCGAAGATTGGTCAGGTGGTGCTGGAGGCGCCATTCTCAGGCATGTTTTATTCATTTTTCAGCAACAAGGTTGACCCTTCTTTGCGCGCCCGCGCTGTGAAGCTGATCCCCACCCTGCATACCTACCCGCGCGGCCGCCAGTTGCTCGATATCTTCAAGATGGATCACCTGGAGGTGGCCAACCCACAAGAGCTCAAGCCGTTTCTCCAGTTGGATCAAGACTGGCACGATCTCAAAGCCGCCCAGGCGATGCGAAGCCCGAACGGGAAAAAACCATGACGTGGCATTTGCCAAAAGTTTGGCCCGCCAACCGTATGTTTTTGCGGGTGTTTGGTGTGTTTGGCAGTTTGCTGCTGGGCATGACGGTGCTTTATGGACTGCTGATCATTCCCCTGCAGCAGGATTCGCTGCTCAAGGTGATGTATTCACAGGCCGCCACCGTGACTCGCTCCATCATTCAAGCCTGCTCGGATGCCATGCTGACCGACGATTTTGGATTCATTGTGGAGCACAACCTGCAGGTGTTGCAAAACAACAAAAGCATCCAGTCGGTGGTGATTTTCCCCAAGCGCGGGGCCGCCATGCGGATCGCACCGCAGGGCTGGGACATGCAGGCCAGCGGGACAGACAAGTTGGCACCAGAAATGTTCGAGCGCGAATCCTTTGGGCTGATTCAGGACGCAGGTGGGGATTCTCTTTACCGGTACAGCGCGCCGATACGCTTCAGCGGTGTGGTGTGGGGTGTCATTCGCATGGACTTCAACACGGCGGAGTACAACGCCAATATTCGGGAGATGTACCGGCAGTTGGCTCTTATTTCCCTGCTGGTGGTACTGGTTGTTCTGCCGGCCGGGTACTTTTTTGCCACCTGGTTGACCCGGCCGATTGTCAACATCAGCAAAGCAGCTTCCAGGGTGTCCCAGGGCGACCTGTCGGCACGGGTGGACATTCTGCGAAACGATGAAATCGGGCAACTTTCAGCCAGCTTCAACCAGATGGTGGATGCGCTGCAGCATAGTCGAGACCAGCTGCAAAACTCCAATCTGGAGCTGGAGCGCAAGGTGAGTGAGCGTACCCATGCGCTCGATGAACTCAACCGCACGCTGGACCAGCGTGTGCATGACGAGATTGACAAACGCAAACAGCAAGAAAGCCTGCTGATCCGCCAGTCGCGCCTGGCGGCCATGGGCGAGATGATCGGTGCCATTGCCCATCAGTGGCGACAGCCGCTCAACGCTTTGAGTCTGGTGATGCAAAACATTCGCATGCAACACGCCATGGGTACCCTGACCGAGCAGTCCATGGCCCGCATGCA
>NZ_JAGPBB010000119.1 GCF_018063565.1 Rhodoferax sp. | reverse complement strand
AGGACGCGCAGGAACCCCAGGCGATCACCGCCTTGGCGTCCTTGGCCACATGTTTGAGTTTTTCGATAAAGGGCTTGCCCGACTGGATACAGAACATGCCGTCTTCGTTGAGTGGCGGGTTGCCTTCGACGGCCAGGATGTAGTTACCCTTGTACTTGGTCATCACCTGTTCCAGGATTTGTTCGGCCTGGTGACCGGCCGCTGCCATCAAGGTGTCGTCGTAGTCAAGCGAAATCATGGACAGCACCACGTCCTTGGCCAGCGGGTGGGCGCTGCGGATGAACGATTCCGAGCAGCAGGTGCATTCCAGCCCATGCAGCCACAGTACCGGGGTGCGCGGCTTGGTTTCCATGGCGTGAGCGATCTGGGGCACAAACGACGGTGCCAGCCCGAGCGAGGTGGCCGTGAGTGAACAATATTTCATCAAACTGCGCCGGGAAATGCCCTGGCGGCGCATGACGTCATAAAAAGTCTCCATCGTGCATGTCTCCATCGTGTGTGTGTACGATTGAGATAGATCAATAGGCGTGCCACTTTTGGGTGAATCAGGGTTAGTACTGATAAAACCCCATAGTTCATTGATTTGAAAGACTTTTTCTGCGATTTCCCAGTCGTTGCAGGACTCTCGAATCGATGAACCTGGTTATTGGGTTACCAGGTACGGGCACAAACCGGAAGCGTAGTTTCCAGTGTCAACAAGATTCACCCCGGGCACTGATCCAGGGACGGCTTGATGTTGGCGCATGGCTTGTCCTGTGCGTTCGCCAGCGCACAGATGGCGGCCGGGGTATGTCGCTATCGTGACAGCATGAGACTATTGAGTGGCTGTTTGTGTTGCGTCACATTGCTGGGGGGGTGCAGTGGTATGTTGCCCCAATCTCGAACCGAGTCCACCTCGTTCTCCAGTTTTGAAGAGGTGCGTGCTGCTTTTGATCGGCTTGAGCCCATGAAAAGCGATACGGATACCCTGAAAGCGAACGGGTTTAACCCGGCCGAGCATCCGAACACCCAATTGCTGACCCATTCGGACGTGGTACGCCTGTTTGTGCCGAGCGCTTTGCTCCGACGAGAAGACCTCGATCCGGGGATTCTGGCATGCCTGGAGGCGCGCGATGCCTGCCACGGTCTGGCGTACGACGCCGCAAAGATCTCCCGCAGGCGCACCGGAAACTTCTTTACCGACTTTTCCAACTTTCAGCGCCGGACCGAGACGACGGGGTGGCGTTTTCACGGCGTGATCCTGTTTGTGAACAAGCTCGTGGTTTACCGCTCGTGGAGCGGGCAACCCCGTGTCAACGAGGTAGAAATCACCAAAAACCCACTGGGTCCGCTACAAGACATCGGGCCATCGCTGCTGACGATCAAGTAGTTTTTGCATCCCTGCGCACCGCTTGCTCAGCGCATATCAAACAATTCGTCGTGAAAGTTTTTGCTCGCCAACCCGCGCGTGGCAAAGTCGCTTTGAAGCGCGTGGCCAAAACCCACCGGGCCGCAAAACCAGATGTCACCGGCCTGCCAATCCGGAACCGACTTACAGATGTGCTGCGCCGTCAGTCGACCATCCTTGGCCTCGACCATCACATGCAAGGTCACCCGTGCCTCGCGCGCCAGGCGTCGGAGTTTGTGAATTGCCAGGTTGTAGGGTGAGGCGGTGGCGTAGAACAGGTCAACCGGCCTGTCGAAGGGCTGCAGCTTCAGCTCTTCCATCCTTGCCACAAAGGGCGTGATGCCAATACCACCGCCCACCCAGATTTGTCGGGCGCATTCACTATTGAAGTTGAAGCAACCATAAGGCCCTTCAATTTTGACCGGGTCGCCCACCTTGAGGCGCTGGGGCAGCACCCGGGTGTAGTCGCCCAGTTCTTTGATCAGGAAATTCATGTGTCCGTCACCCGACCAGGCGGACGAGATGGTGAACGGGTGCGCGCCCTCGCGGACGTCAAAGGTCACAAAGACAAACTGCCCGCTGTCATGTCCAGGCCAACGCCCCTTGACCTGCACTGATACCTCGAGAACCCGCACTTCCGGATGGTAGGTGAACGCTGTCACCAAGCCGATGGTTCGGCGGCTCAACCCGACGCGGCGAAGCAGAATGACAAGTGCGGCCACACTGCCACCCAGCATCAGCAACGCCATGAGCGGGCCAAGCAACGCACCCCAATAACTGAACTTCATCAACAGCACCGAGTGAATCACCAACGCCAGATACGTCAACGCCAGCAGGCGGTGGGTCTTGAAAAACAGCCGATAGGGAAACCACTTGACCAGCGCCAGCACGATCAACGCCGCCGTGGCGTAAAACCCCCACTCACCAAAGCCCTCGGCCAGGCCGCGCTGGCTCTGCAGGAACTTGAAGAGGGGTGCGCCAGGCTCTGGCATATGCCCCCGCACCGAGCGTTCCATCCAACCCAGGCTAACCAGCCAACCCGGCAACTGCTTGCCGGACCAGTGCAAGGTGGCAAGGACCAGGGCGCTGATGCCCAGCCATTTGTGCAGCCGGTACATCTTGTCCAGCCCGCCAAAAAACGTCTCCAGGACCATTGGCCTGGCTGCCAGCAGCAGGGCAACGCTCATCACACCGATCCCCATGATGCCGGTGTAGTTGATGAACGAGGCACGCCAGCTGCCAAACGTCGAAGGCATCTGTACCCAAAAATCTGCCTGCCACCACAAGGCGGTCAGCATCAAAAGAAAGCCCCAGAAGCTGAGTTTGATAGGTTTCATGGCTTTCCCGATATCGAGCACGACCCCTGCGTGCTATCAGGCCGAAACCAGCGTCTCAGCCTGCGCAGCTTGACCGAAAATGGAAATTGGCTCTGTGCGTTGTCGCACCTTGTCTACCGGTTGGCCCGATCGGGGGGTGGCAGGTCCGTGCATCTGGTGCAGCCCGGTCGCGGCCTATCGTGCATTTGCCAAAGAAGGCTGCAAATTGCAGGCGACGAACAGCAAGGCAACCCGAGAAGTGCAAACGCCGGTGCTTATGACGACCGCGAAGTGCATCAGGTCGGTGTTGAGCTCGGGGAACACATGTTCCAGCTTGCTCAGAGCTGAAACGGGCTGGTCTTTATCCCAGCAGTTGCATCACTCCCGCCACGGCTGTCCAAGCCGAAGCCAGGGCGATGCCGGCGCCGCTGCGGCTGCGAATCCAGTCGTGGTGGGCCAGCAGCGCACCCGCCGCAAACAGGCGCGGGTGGTAACAGGCACCGTCGCTGCCCAATGGACGGCCCAACGCATCGACCTCGATGCCGGCACGGTTGATGGGGTGACCGCGCGGGTCGGTATACCGCTCCTGGTACCAGTGCGCTCGACTGTCGGGTTGCACCACGGGCAGATTCAACAAATGCTCACGAATGCCGTCCGTATGGGCTTGGAGCCCACCACTGAGCAAGCGCCCGGTGGCCAGAATGACCGCCTGCGCTTTGACCTCAATCTCGCCATAGCTGTCTTTCAGCGCCAGCGTGACGCCATCGTCTTCCAGTCGCAGCGATGTCACCTTCTGCTGCGGAATCAGCGTGGCGCCTTTGCACGGCAAAGCCTGCTCAAACAATTCGCGCAGGCGCAAACCCGCCACCGACGGAGGCATGGTCGGAATCTCGAAAATCTGCAAACCCGTCAACCGCTGCAGCTCGGCATGCACCTGATCGGGTTGGTGCATGCCCAGAATGGCGGGCAGGCCGATCACTTGCGCGTCACCCGCCGCGCTCTTGAGCAACTCGGCCAGTCGCGCACGGGTGGCGGGCACTTCGAGTGCGCGCGCCATCACCTCGGGGTAGACCTCGCCCTGTGCCATGTCGGGGAATCTGATGCGCTGGGTGCGCAGGGTGGGCCAACGCGGGCGCAGGTTGGCCACCAGCTCAGGGCCGCTAAAGCCTTTGAGCCCGTGGATATCCACCATCACACAGTCGGCACCCGCGGCCAGCGCTGCCGGGCCAGCCGCCATCGTCTGCGGTATACACAGCGTCGGCTTGACGGTGCCAATGGGGCTCAAAGCGCTCAGGTTGAGCTCACCGGGTGCGGTGTAGCTGACGCCAAATTCGCCCAAAAACGTGATGAATTCGACAAACGCCTGGCGAAGGTCAGTCGGCAGCACCTGGCACAGCGGGTGCAAGGGTTCGGTCGTGGCCAATGTTTTCAGCGACTGCCAGGGGTCATCGACAAGGTGCGCAGGCCCCATCATGCCCAGCAGATCGAGGTAACCCGTGGTGTAAGCCAGCGCGCCGGTGTTGCCGAGCTGAGTGGTTTGAATGTTGCGATTGAGCGCAAAAATCGATGCTGCAAACCCGGCCATACCGGAACCAATGACCGCCAGGGGGGTGCTGAATTGACGCGTGGGTTGCTTCATGATTGCTCCAGCTTGTCCAGACCCAGCAGACCGCAATGCAGGGCTTCGGCCAACTCCAGTTGCGCCGCCTGCTGACCCCAGCTCACACTGCGCTGGCCCTTGAAGCGCTCATTGAAAAAATCGCGCAGATGGGTCAGCCCGGTCGCATCGTGGTAGTGCCCCTGGTCATACAAATAGGAGCCAATGCGGATGCCGCAGAACGAGCCCTGGCACGGGCCTTTGCCAGCGCGCGAGCGCAGCGCGATGGACTCCAGCGTCGGCTGAGCATCCACGCCGGTGCTGTTGTCAAAAATCTGGGCAATGGCCGACTGCGGCAGCATCTCGCACTCACACAGAATCAGATCGTCCGGGTCGCGCTTGGCGTGCCAGTGCCGGGGGGCCGAGCTGGGTTCGCTCCAACTGCAGGTCTCATCATCGGGTAGGGGGACTTGCGCGGTGCGACATGGCTGATGGTTGCCCAGGCGCTGCGCCACCAGATCGGCCGCTTTTTCGGCCATCAGGCGGTAAGTGGTCAGCTTGCCGCCGGTGATGGTGCAAAAGTTGCCAAGACCCTGCGCCTGGTGGTCCAGCAAGGCAAACCCCCGGGTGGCCGCCCGGTCAGAGGCACCGGCGCCTGCCTGCAACAGGGGACGCACCCGGCTAAAGGCGCGAATGTAGCGTGCCTGCGCGAGCGCCGGGATCATGGCCGCACCCTCGCGGATGTTGCGGTCGACTTCGGCCACCGTGGGGCCGACACGCTCCAGGTCGTCAACACGCGACGAGGTGGTACCGAGCAGCGACACCGTGCCGCCCGGCACCAGAATGTCTCCATCACCAGGTGGGCGCAGACGGTTAACCACATGGTGGGTGAGCCGGTCCGTGGTGACCAGCAAGGTGCCTTTGGCATACAGCAAGTGCACATCCTGACAGCCCGCCAAACGGGCAACGCCCATCGACCAGGCACCAGCGGCGTTGACAAACTGGCGTGCCCGGATGGTCAGCGTGGTCTGGTTACGGTGATCGGCACATTGGGCGGCACGAATTTCCCCATCCACGGAGGAAAACCCGCTGACTTCGGTGTGCGGCAAATAGACACTGCCCACCAACTGCGCAGCATGCGCCACATGCAACTGGGCCAGGTGAAACGGGTCGACCGTGGCGTCAGGTACCTTCATTGCGCGCACCAGATCGCCTGACAGCAGCGGTTCCAACTGCTTGGCCTGCGCCAGTTCCAGTTCTTCGCAGTCAATACCTGCTTGCGCGCACAGTGTCGGAAAGGCATCAGCAAAGGCCGAGTCATCATCTTTGACGGCAACAAACAGGCCACCAGTGGCCTCGATGCATTGTGGCGCCAGGTGTTTGAGCAAAGCACCTTCCTGGCGGCACTCGATCGCGGCTTCCAGGTCGGTGGAAACATACCGGCCACCCGAGTGCAGCAGGCCATGGTTGCCACCTGAGGCACCCGCGCACAGGTCGCGTTTATCGATCAGGATGCTGCGAATGCCGCGCAGCGCCAGGTCGCGCATGATGCCGGTGCCGGTCACCCCGCCGCCAATGATCAGCACCTCGGTTTCCAGCACTTTGGGGACAGCGTTGCTGGCACGATTGAGGGAATTAGTGTTCATGTTGACTCCAGTTGCCAAATCGCCGGGTGGCGCAGCCGATGTGTTCAGCCCAGCAGGTCAGCCCCAAGGTAGAGCTGCTCGTTGTCGCCCAGAATGCCCAGCGACAGGCAGATCAGCGTCCACAAATGCACGATGCCGTAGTGCCCGCCATAGAATTTTCCGATGTCGTGCATTTGCGAGTGGCAGTTGTGGCAGGGTGTCAGCACGTAGGTCGCGCCGGTGGCGGCAATCTGGTCGAACTTGCGTTTGCCGTAGGCCCGCCGCTGGTCGGTGAGCCCGGCCTGCAGGGCGCCACCCCCGCCGCCGCAGCAGTAGTTGGCGCTGCGGTTGGGTTGCATGTCAATAAAGTTGTCTGCGCCCACCAGCGTCTTGACGACAAAACGCATGTCATCGGCCATGACGTCGCCATAGGACTTGCGCACAATCATGCACGGGTCTTGCACGGTGAACTTGATGTTCTTGGTGTTCCAGCGCGAATTGACTGGCAGGCGACCCTCGCGAATCCACTGTGCGTAATACGTGATGATGCTGTCCATGCGGAAATTGGCCTGCAGCCCGAAACGCTCGATGCCCTGCCACATGGTGTAGTAGCTGTGACCGCATTCGGTGTTGAGCCAGACCTCACAACCCAGTTCGTTGACCGCATTGACACGTTTTTCAATGACTTCGCGCCAGGCTGCGTCGTTGCCGGTGAACATGCAGAAATTCTCGGCCGCCCAGCCTTTGCTGGCGTAGGTCCAGTCCACGCCCACATAGTCAAACACCTTCCACAGTGGCACCATCTCGTCGGGCTCGCTCATGGGTTCACGCGAATTCTGGTTGACAAAAAAATGTGCGCCTTTTTTATCGATCGGTGCCTGCAGGTGCGCAAAACGCGGCTGTTTGACGCGCACCTCTTCCAGCACATCGTTCACCACAAATTCAAAGTCGGCAGGCGACATACCCATGGCGCTGGTGCTGTCGGTGGAGCGGGTCATCTCGCACGACCGCACAATGCCCTTGGGTTTGAGTTCGGCGGGCCAGTTGGCGCGCGCCAGAAAGACCAGCTTGGAGACGTCGATGTTCATCGGGCAGACATACTCGCAGCGCTTGCACAGCGTGCAGACCCAGATCCAGGGGGTGGTGGATAGCTCTTCGTCCATGCCCAGCAGCGCCATGCGAATGAACTTGCGCGGGTCCATGTTTTCCAGGCCCGAGGCAGGGCAGCCCGAGGTACACAGACCACAGGTTAGACACGCCTCAAAGTTGGCCCCTTCGGGCAACAACTTCAAAGCGGCCTGCTTGAAGTTGATCGGAGTGATTGCAGATGCTGCCATGTTCGCCTCGTCTCTCGCAAATTTTGGGTGTTTAAGCACCTCGGACGAAGTATGGCACTGTTGCGCGGTGAAAATCAGACCGTTGAGTCAATTTTGAGTCAAGCAGACAATTACTATTCTTTACATAGCTCCTAGCGCTTGCTTTATGTGCGCTAGATGCCATTTTTATCCTGAATTTATTGAACCATGACGTACCAAGCCGACCCCGACCGTTACAACGCCACCATGGCGTATCGCCGCTGCGGCAGCAGTGGCCTGAAGCTGCCCGCCATCACATTGGGACTGTGGCACAACTTTGGTGACGCCACGCCCTTTCAGACACAGCGCGACATGTTGCGTACCGCCTTTGATCTGGGCATCACCCACTTTGACCTGGCCAACAACTACGGCCCACCTGCTGGCAGCGCCGAGGTCAACTTTGGCGAGCATCTGCGCCGCGACTTCAGGCCCTACCGCGACGAGCTGATCATCAGCAGCAAGGCGGGCTACGACATGTGGCCTGGTCCCTACGGACAAGGAGGCGGCTCGCGCAAGTACGTGCTGGCCAGCCTTGACCAGAGCCTCAAACGCATGGGGCTGGACTATGTGGACATCTTCTATTCGCACCGTTTCGACCCCGACACGCCGCTGGAGGAAACCATGGGTGCGCTGGCCAGTGCGGTGCAGCAGGGCAAGGCGCTGTATGTGGGTGTGAGCAGTTACTCTGCCGCCAAGACCCGCCAGGCGCACGCCATCCTCAAGAACATGGGAGTGACCGCGCTGATCCATCAGCCGTCGTACAGCCTGCTCAACCGCTGGATCGAGGAAGACTTGCTTGATGCGTTGGGCGAGTTGGGCATGGGTTGCATTGCCTTCAGCCCGCTGGCGCAGGGGTTGCTGACCAACAAGTACTTGGGTGGTGTGCCCACGGATGCCCGTATCAACCGCCCCGGTGGTGGCTCATTGCGCCCCGAGCACCTCAGCGAGTCCAACTTGCGCCATGTGCGCGCCCTCAACGACGTGGCGCAAAGCCGTGGCCAAAGCCTGGCCCAGATGGCCACCGCCTGGGTGCTGCGCGATGGTCGCATCACCTCTGCGCTGATTGGCG
>NZ_JAGPBB010000118.1 GCF_018063565.1 Rhodoferax sp. | reverse complement strand
CGACTCAGCATGTGTGACAGACGCGCTCGCAGGAGAACCAAAATTCGACGATTGGCGTATCGACTGGGGCTCGCAGAAAATCAATGTACCGGGAACCTGACCGTCGCCAGCGACTTTTTGGTGCCCATAGCTGTCAAACGCGGAAGTAAATTTGTCGGCTCCTGTGCAGCGGGAGCGGGCCTACAGAAATTCAAACTGATCGCCCGACACCTGTCATCGATGTATGTGGCCAACCGTCGGCTGTATAGTCTCGATTTCAAGTAGATGGGCACGCGGACTCAACCAAAATGACCAATCGTGCTTGACCGCTTTCGGAGCTGCGAAATACGACTTCACAGCAACCGGCCTCAAAGCAACCCGTCAGCATTAGGCTGATTGCCTCAATATGCGACTCCTGCTGCCAGATCTCCCGACTCACCCACCGAGACCGCTCGAGCGTGAACTACAGCCTGGCCCAGGCAATCGAGTCAGGTCATATTGGCACGGGGGCTGCCGCCAATTTGATCAGGTGGCGAATTTGTGATGAACAGTTCAGGCACCGGAAAATATTTTCAATCTACGATGAAGAGCTTTGCCCCAACTGCTGTAAAGGATCGATGTGGTTCTGCGTTGTCTGCAACTTGATAACTCATGCCCGCCTTAAGTAAGAATTTACGCCCGTCCTTAAGTTCGGTGTGAAGTTCGCCCTCAGTGCATAGAAGGATGTGCCCTTTGCTACACCAATGATCAGCTAGGTAGCCAGGCGTGTACTCCACCATACGAACCCGAATGTTTCCAAAGTTCTGAGTGCGCCAATAAGCCAAGCCAATTTTGCCGTTGTGTTCGGTACATTGGATGGTTGACCAATCTGTGGTTGCGAACGGGATGTTGGACATTTCCATGGTCATTTCCTGAATTGATATCTGTTTTGTAGCAAAGCTTGATACGGTACCAATGTAACAGTTCAAGGGAATCTTAGAGTCATTTCATGTAATATTATTACTTAACAATTTGTTATGAGTGCTGAACAAAAAATCATTAGTTGATATATGTTGGCGTTTCTACAATCCATCCCGGTCTTAACACGCTCTAACAGGAAACAACATGTTTGAAAAAATTGCACTTCGTTCTGCCTCTGTCGCGGTCCTCGCGGCTTCCCTGCTGGGCGCCGGCATATCGACTGCCAGCGCCGAAAACCTGAAGGTGGCAGCTGATGTCGGCTTTGCCCCCTTTGTGATGCGCAACGCCAACGGCCAGATTGACGGTTACTCGTATGACCTGATTCAGGCCGTTGCCAAAAAGGCCGGTTACACCGGCGTCGAAGTGTCGGACACGCCGTTCAACGCCATCTTTGCGGGCTTGTTCTCTAATCGTTTTGATCTGGTTTTCAGCCCTGTCAACGTCACTAACGAGCGCGCGTCGCAGATGTTGTTTACCGAGCCTTACCTCGCAGGTGGAGTGGGCTTTCTGGTAAAGAAGGGTAGCAAGCTAGCATCGCTGGAAGAACTCAAGGGCAAGACCATTGCAGTCAACAACGGCAACTTCTCCGATAAGTGGCTACAGGACAACCAGTCTAAGTACGGCTTTGAAATCCAGCGTTACAACAAGAACGCGGATGCTGTACAGGCCGTGCTGACAGGCCGTGCATTCGCCAACATGGCTGAAACGGCGGTCATTCGCTACATTACAACGCAGACGCCACAAGCCGAAGTGGCCTACAACTTCAACACAGGCACTAACATGGGTTATGCCGTTCGCAAGGCCGATGTAGTTCTCAGAAACAAAGTCGAGCAAGCAGTTGAATGCCTGAAAGCGGATGGCACGATGGCAAAAATCCATATCAAGTGGTTTGGCTCGGCGCCTGAAGCTGATACCTCAGGTGCAAAGATCTTCCCGGGTTATGGTGCGCCTGGCTTTGACGGTTACGACACTACGCCGCACACGGCCAAGTGCTCTTGATACATGTCTTGATAACTAAGGAGTTTGAATGAATGACATGGTCGTGATCGAATCTTTGCGCAAGTCATACGGGGATACTGAAATCCTGAGTGGCATTAATCTGACGGTGCGCAGAGGCGAGGCCACGGTCATTGTTGGGGCATCAGGTTCAGGAAAGAGCACATGCCTGCGCTGCATTAATCGGCTTGAGGAGCCTTCAGCTGGACGAATTTTAGTTGATGGGATAGATGTTACGTCTCCGGTGGTCGATCTGAACAAGGTGCGTCAGAAAATCGGTATGGTGTTTCAAGGGATCTTTCTGTATCCGCACATGACCGCTCTGGGTAACGTCTCGCTGGCGCTGCGAAAGGTCAAGGGATTGAAGCGGATGGAGGCCGAAGAACTGGCCCTGGAACATTTGTCTGACGTGGGTCTGGCCAACCGCGTGGGGCATTACCCGTCACAGTTATCGGGCGGACAGCAGCAGCGGGTAGGCATTGCGCGCGCGCTGGCCCTTGACCCCGCCGTGATGCTGTTCGACGAACCCACGTCGGCACTCGATCCTGAACTGGTGGGCGAGGTGCTGAACGTGATGAAGCGTACTCGTGAACGCGGCATGACCATGGTTGTGGTGACGCACGAGATGAAGTTTGCCAGGGAGGTGGCCGACCAGGTAGTGTTCATGGAGAAGGGTGCAATTATGGATCGCGGCACGCCACAGGAAGTTTTGGTGACCCCTCGTCACCAGCGGATTCGTGATTTCCTGGCGCGCGAGCACTAGACGCAGTTCACCCAGCGGTCATTGCTCCATGGAAAAAATCTCTTATTACTTCTTCAACTTTGAGTTGATCCGGCCCTACCTCCCGCAGTTGTGGAGTGGGTTCCTGCTGACACTAGGCATGGCCGTGGCTACGGTGGTTTCGGGCATCGCGCTCGGCCTGGCACTGGCGGTCGTGCGCGCACACCAGATTAAGCCGATCAACGCTTTGATCGTCGTGTTCATCGACATCTTCCGCGCTATTCCGCAGTTGGTGGTGATCGTGGTGGTGTATTTCGCTTTGCCGGCGGCCGGCATCACGCTGAGCCCGGTGGTAGCCACGGTGACTGGCTTGGCATTGATTCTTGCGGCATTTGCCGAGGAGATCTTCTGGGGTGGCTTTGGCGCCATTGCTCGCGGGCAGTGGGAAGCTGCGCGCTCGACCGGGATGAGTTTTTCGCAGGCGTTGATCTCAGTAGTTTTGCCCCAGGTCTTGCGCAACAACATTGCACCCCTGACTAACCGCGCCATCGGCATAACCAAGGGCACGGCACTGGGATCCGTTATTGCGGTACCAGAGCTATTGAACGTGGCTTCCAGCGTGCAATCAACGATTGCCAACCCCACCCCGATGATGGTAAGCGCGGTGTTGTTCTGCTTGATTTTCCTCCCCTTCGTGCGCCTGACTCGTTGGTTGGAGACTCACTTCAACCCTGTGCGTTAGAGAGGATGGCACTGATGGACTTCATCCAAACTTTCCTGAACCCAGATATCCTCAAGCAAATTTTTCCCTTGCTCCTTAAGGGCATGTGGGGCACGGTACTACTATCCTTAGTAGTGTTGCCACTGGCGGTAGGAATCGGCTTGTTGATCGCGTCGATGCACTATCAAAGACACAAGCTCCTGAACCGGGTGTTGGTGGGTTACGTGGACTTTCTGCGCGCGTTTCCGCCCCTGGTGCTGCTGATCTTTATCTTCTATGCACTGCCAATGACGGGTATCGAGCTAAGCCCATTCGTGGCCGCCGTACTGGCGCTGGTGCTCAACGGTTCCAGTTACTTTGCGGAAATTTTTCGCTCGGGTCTTGAGTCCGTACCCAAGGGACAGGTCGAGGCCGCTCGGTCGACTGGCCTGAACCGCCGCCAGACCATGCTGCATGTGATCATTCCGCAGGGCGTGCGCAACGTGGTGCCCGACTTGGCCAGCAACACGCTCGAGGTTGTGAAGCAAACGTCCATCGCGTCTGTGGTGGCGATGGATGAGTTATTGCGTGCGGCGCAGCTGGGTCAGAGCCTGACCTACAGCCCCACACCTTTGATTGCAGCCGCCATCATGTACGTGCTCCTGTTGTGGCCATTGGTGCGTTTGATCTCGCGCATGCACAAGGTCACCATTCCGACCTGACCTGGTTTAGGCAACTGGTCGTTCGACTGCCCCCGGCATTTCGTAAAGCGTGTCAATGAAAGCCTGCGCCATTCGCGACAGCGGCGCAAAGGTACCATGCAGTATGCTGACCGGTGCCGCCACGGTGGGCTTCATGGGGCGCACCATGATGTTCGTCCAAACGGGGCCTGATGCGGTAAGCTCGTCGATAAGCGCAACGCCTGCTCCGGCCTGAACCAGCGCGCAGGCGACATGTAGTTGCGTGACCTCGGTGCGTGGGCGAATCATCAGGCCAGCGTCGAGCCACATCTTGCGTAGCAACTGTCCCACTGGGATCTCACTGCTGTAGCCGATGAATGGCTGGTAGAGCAACTCCTTGATGTGGATACTTTTCTTGGCCGTGAGCGGGTTGCTGGTATGCAGCGCGACCACCATATCGTTCTTGTACAAAAGCTGTGCGCAAACGCTAGGATGTGTTTCCATAATGAAGGCAAGACCCAACTCGACGCGCTGCGTCAGCACGGATTGCAGCAGCGTGCGGGGCGTTTGCGTCTCGAGCGTGATGCGAGCGTCGGGATACTTTTTATAAAAGCGTGTGATCGCTTGTGGCATCAGGTCGTGGCCAAGGCTGGGACTGCAACCTATGCGAAGGTGACCGCCGCGGTTCTCGGCCAGGTCTTCAGCCACTTCGTTGACACGTTGCACGCCTTGGTAGACCGTATCGACTTCCTGGAACAGCCGATTGGCCTCAGGTGTGGCGTATAGGCGGCCCTTGATGCGCTCAAACAGCGTGAGCCCGAGCCTTTGCTCGGTGTACGACAACAGCCTGGAAACCGCAGGCTGAGAAACATGCAACTGCTTGGCAGCGTCGCTGATCGAGCCCGATAACAAAACGGCGCGGAACACCTCGATTTGCCTCAAATTCATGCGCATGAAATTCGTATTTTATAAATTAACTTTATGTTATGGATAGAGCATAAATAAGTATAAGACATTTATCAAATCCAAACCTAAACTACCTAAATTGAACAGCAAGGAACAGAAGGTATGAGTGACTTTGATCTGGTGCTTACCGGCAATCTCGTCGACGGTGATGGCGTTGTGGCTAATGGCTGGCTGGGTGTGCGTGACGGGAAGTTCGCTGCACGCGGAGCCGGCCCGGCGCCGGTCGGGCGCGATAAGCTGGATGCTACTGGGCTGTGGGTATTACCCGGTGTTATCGACGGGCAGGTGCACTCCGGAAGCCAAGCCCACCAGGAAGGCCTTGGCATGGCGTCGCGAGCCGCCGCGGCCGGCGGTGTGACGTTGATGGTGGACATGCCGTACGACGATCCAGAGCCGGTGGCCAGTCGGGCTCAGCTCGATGCCAAGATTCTTGAGGTCGAGCGTGAATGTCATGTAGATGTGGCACTGTTTGGCACACTGAATGAACAGCATGGGCTACAGGCTGCGCCCGGCCTGATCGAGGGTGGCGTTTGTGCATTCAAGTTTTCTACCTTCGAGGCAACGCCCGGGCGCTTTCCCCGGGTGGAGGAGGACGACCTTTATGAAGCGTTTCGTCTTATCGCCCCTTCGGGTTTAGTATGCGGCGTTCACAACCAGATGCAAGAGCTGACGCGTAAAAACATTAAGCGATTGATTGACGCCGATGACACAGGCTGGGACGCTTTCATGCGCGCGCATACGCCGCTGATCGAGAACCTAGCGACCACACTTATCTATGAACTGGGCGCTGAAACCGGTGCGCGAGCGCACGCAGTGCATGTGTCGACATCGCGCGGTTTTCAGGTATGCAACATGTACCGTCAGGCTGGGCATAAGTCCAGCATTGAAACTTGCGTGCAGTATCTGATGCTAAATCACGAAGAGCACACCAAACGCTTTGGCGCCAAGACCAAGCATTACCCGCCAATTCGGCCTAAAGCCGAGGTGGACTTATTGTGGACCCATATCGCCAACAACGAATGCACGTTTGTTTCGTCGGACCATGTGAGTTGGGGGTTGGAGCGCAAGGGCAACCCGAATGTTTTTAAGAATTCATCAGGCGGCCCAGGCCTTGAGACGCTGTTGCCTGCTTTCTGGACGGGTTGCCAGTCGCACGGCATCTCTCCGAGCATGGTGGCTCGCCAACTGTCCACCAACCCAGCACGACACTTTTTACTGGATGATTCCAAGGGATCCTTCAAAACTGGAACTGATGCAGATTTTGTAATTCTCAAGCCCGAGACCTATGCTTATGATCCGGGCACCAGCCTCTCAGCGGTGCAATGGAGTTCGTTTGAAGGCATGGAGTTATCGGTACGTGTTCAATCCACTTGGTCGCGCGGGAGCGCGGCTTACGCTGATGGTCGCATCGTGAATCAAGAGGGAAGTGGTCGCTTCGTCCGACCTGGGCCCGGTCGCGTGGGGCAGTGCATCCTATGAAAATACCTATGACTTCACTTAACTCTGAGCGCCTTTGGGGCCGCATTGAGTCGCTGTCGAAATTCACGCTTCCTGATGTCCCATGGACGCGACGTGCGTTTTCTCCGCTGTTTGTCGAGGCCAGGGCTTGGCTGAAGCAGCAGATGCGAGATGCGGGACTGGCCGTGCATCAGGATGCCGGTGGCAATCTAATCGGACGTCGTGAGGGCAGTGACAGCGCATTGGCGCCCATTATCACGGGTTCGCATTGTGACACCGTGGTGGGGGGTGGCCGCTTCGACGGAATCATCGGTGTGCTGGCTGGCATTGAAATCGCGCATGCACTCCAGGATGCCGGGGTGGAGATGCGACACCCGCTGGAGGTGATCGATTTTCTCTCTGAAGAGCCCAGCGACTATGGCGCGTCGTGTATCGGCAGCCGGGCGTTCTCGGGGTTGCTGGATCCGGCCATGCTTGCACTGTGCAATGAGCAGGGCGAGTCGCTGGCCCAGGCTATGACGCGCATCGGCGCAGATCCTAGCGCCCTGAGCGCCCCACTGCGCGGCCCAAACAGCACGGCCGCCTTCGTCGAGCTGCATATTGAGCAGGGTCCCGTGCTAGAAAAGCGTGGCCTGCCCATTGGTGTGGTGACCAATATTGTGGGCATTCGGCGCGTGCGGATTACCGTGCTGGGACAGCCCGACCATGCGGGGACAACCCCCATGGACATCAGGCGTGACGCCTTGGTGGGTGCGGCAGAGATCATTAGGATCGTAAATCAGGAAGCCTCGCGCATGAGCGGCAATCCGCATTATGTTGTTGCCACAATCGGCAAAATTTCCATGCAGCCCAACGTGCCCAATGCGGTGCCGGGTGTGGTGGAGATGATGATGGAAGTACGCAGCGAAAGCCGACAACTGCTGGATACCTTTCCGGAGTTGGTTATGGCAGCGGTGCAGACCGCCCTGACAGACCTGAGGTTGACCGCACAAATGGAACATGTGAGCCAATCCAAGCCGACAGACTGCCAGGAGGTGGTGATGCAGGCGATTGAGCAAGCTAGTCAAACGCTGGGTTACCCAAACATGCGCATGCCCAGTGGGGCAGGACATGACGCGGTGTACGTGGCCCCGACCGGTCCCATCGGCATGGTCTTTATTCCGTGCCTGAACGGGCGCAGTCACTGCCCACAAGAGTCAATCACGCCTGAGCAACTGATGGATGGGACGCGTGTGATGTTTGAAACCATTCGGGTACTAGATCTGCAGCTTGATCGATCGCCCCAATGACAAATCTGTCTGCACAAAAGTCGAAGACACATAGCGATAAACGACGCAGCCCCGCGCAGTGAGTTCATCGCAGAAAAGCGCGCCAACCGTGATTGACAGTTTGATACGCTTCAGCCTTTTGACATGCATTGGTGCCGCTGCTGACCGAATTATCGTGGACTCATCGAGTTACCGCTTGAATCGCGAACAGATCGGCACTGCGTCCAACCGATCTCCCAATTTTTCTAAGGTTATCTTCTTGTTGGGTGAAGTAATCAAGCCATCGTTCAATTTGAAGTTTAGGAACGAGAGATTTCTAATCTACCGGCAACTTCCCTTACGCTGAGAACCTGGTTGCGCTATCTAACCACTGGTCAGGCATCTATTACGACCGGGGCAGCCTTTAGGGTTGGCCAGATTCACATATTTACCGAGAAAAGTCTATTAATAGAACTTGGCCCGGCACGATCAATCGGGCTGCAGTCTGAGGTTGCCCATGCTTTCCGGACTCCTTGAATAAACCCTTGTCGGTGGTATTGAGCGACCGCTCTAGCGACACCAGTTTGTAAAGCTGGCAGACCGGTATGGACACGTTGAAGCCCGCCACGAACGGCTCCTGATGAGCAATGGATTGGGTCACCCGTAAGCTGACTCTCGTGACCGGCGGCAAGGGGTCTTGACTTGCCGCACAAGCAATCAAGTCATATGACTGCACCTGGTCGGGAAGAGACGACCACTATGCAGATGGGGCATCCTGCTTGCAGTCAAACGCTACAAGACTACGCCGAACCCTGGATGCTGGCTATTTGACGCTGACTTCGGATGCCGCGACTTCAGCAGAG
>NZ_JAGPBB010000117.1 GCF_018063565.1 Rhodoferax sp. | reverse complement strand
GGTGCGTAATACGCGTCGGCAATGCTGAAGGCACCAAACAGCAGCGGCCCGCCGTTGGCCTGCAACTGGCTTTGCCACATGTTGACCAGGCGCCCCACATCGGCGCGCAGGGCGGCGTTGTCGCGCCATTGCAGCGCGCCCACCTCGGGCAAACGGGCCTCGATGTTCATCGGGCAGGCGTTGCGCAATGCAGCAAAGCCGCTGTGCATCTCGGCACAGAGGCTGCGCGCCCGTGCGCGCTGGGCTGCATCGGCCGGCCAGAGCTGCTTTTCGGGAAACTTTTCGGCCAGGGTTTCGGCAATCGCCAGCGTGTCCCAGACCACCAGGCCACCATCGACCAGCACCGGGACTTTGGCTGCGGGGTTGATTTTGCTGACGCTGGTTTTGAACCGGGAGTCGGGGGTGAAGGCGTCAAATCGCAGCATCACCTCTTCAAATGCAATGCCAACCTGTGTCATCAGCACCCAGGGGCGCATCGACCAGGACGAGTAGTTTTTGTTACCAATATAGAGTTGCATCATGGCAGGTCGCGGTTGTCGCTGGTTTGGGCGTCACGCGGGCCGATCAGGCCCAGGCGTGTCTTGAGGGATTGGGTCTGCCCGGTGATCATGGCGGCATAAATGGTGGTGTTGGCCAGCACTTTCTTCACGTAATCACGGGTTTCGGTAAACGGAATGTTCTCGGCCCAGATGGCCGCCTCCATGACTGGTGCACCACTGCTGCCGCGCCAGGCACGCGGTCGGCCCGGGCCGGCGTTGTAGGCAGCCGCCGCCAGTGGCATCGAGCCGGCAAAGTCATCGAGCACCAGTTTGAGATAGCCGGTGCCAATGGCAATGTTCACATCGCGCTCGGTGATCTGGTGCGGCTTGAAATCGGTGAGGCCGATCTTCTTGGCGGTCCACTTGGCGGTGGCAGGCATCACCTGCATCAGGCCGCTGGCACCCACGCCCGAGCGCGCGTCGGTGATAAAGCGGCTTTCCTGGCGGATCAGTCCGTACACATACGCCGGATCCAGGCCAATCTCGCGGCTGCGCGATACGACTTCCTTTTTGTGCGGCATCGGAAAGCGCTGCGTCAGATCGACCAGATTGCGGGTGCGTTCGCTGGTGTTGATGCAGCGGTCCCACACCTCGTGCTGGCATGCCAGGTCGGCTGCGGCCAGCAGTTCGCGGTCATTCATGCCACCATCGGTGTGCAGGTTGGTGGTGTAGTTCCACTCGCGTACCCCCTCTGGGCGCAAACCCAGTGCGATGGCCGCGAGGGCGCGCTGCAGGCCCGCGTTGGCGCGTGCCTGGTCTTTTTCCGCATTGGTCAGGGGTTCAGGGTCAGGCGGCGGCGAGATGGGACGTCCCAGCTCTTCGAGCGCCAGCATTTCGTAAAAGCCACGTACGCTGGCGACGCCCTGCAAAAGCTGTCGTGCCTGTTGCTGTTCTGCCTCGCTGCGTCCCGGACGCTGCAGGGCGCGGGCATGCCAATAGGACCAGATGGGCTCAGCAGCGCTATCGGCACCCATCGCTTTGATGGCTGCCAGCGCGTCATTCCAGCGGTTTTGCCGAAGCGCGGCGCGCACCCGCCAGGCCAGGTGATCGTCACTCATGCCAGCCGGGTTGGCATTGCTGTAATAGCCCATGGCGTCATCTGACAGCTTTTGCGCTGCTGCTTTGCCGATGGCGCCCCATGCCCAGGTACGTTGGGCATTGCCAAGCGACTTGCTCCAGCGCTCCTGCAAGGCCGTTGCTGCACCATCCGGACTGCTGTCCGCCAGCCGGATCAGCGCCAGCAGCGCCAGCTCCTGCGTCTGGGCGCGGTTGGCGGGTGTCAGGCGGGCCAGAAAACGCGCCGGATTGCTGCTGAGTTCAGCAAAATCACCGGTCGCATCCGGCGCCACAATGTTGACGGCCAGTTGCGCCGCGCGGATCTGGCGCGCTTCCAGCGCCAGACGGGCTTTGAGCCAGATGTCGGCGGGTTTGAGGTGTCCGGCGGCAAAGTGCTTTTCGGCCGCCAGCGCACAGCCAGCCCCTGTGTCCTTTTGCCGGTACCACTGGGTTTTGACTTCTTCGGCCAGATTGACACCGGCCAGGGTCTGCTCCATGGCCAAGGTGTAGCAGCGTACCTCGTGGTCATCGTTCATGCGAAAGTTGGGGGCCTCGCTGGCAAAGCGTGACCAGTCGCGGTTTCTTCCCAATACAAGCAGCCAGTCATTGCGCAGCCGGTCTTCCTGATAGGTGCCCTTGTAGCGCCTCAGAAAGTCAGTGATTTCGTCGCTGCTGGCGGACTCCAGTCGTGCCCGCAGCTCCCAGTAGGCGGCCCAGGGTTCCAGCACATGTCCCTGCGCCGCCGGCAATAGCTCGGTCAGACGTTTGCTCTGGTTTTTGCTGAAGGCGCTGCGCATCTCCAGCAACACGTCATCCCCCCGTGCCGGGGCAGCCAGGGCGGCAGGGGCCAATGTGCCAAGCACACCTGCCACGCCAATCAATGTCAAAATGTTCACGAACTGCATGTGGGGATTATGAATAACTCTGAAGAGAAACGGGCGCAAGAGAAAAAAGCCTTGCGCAAGCTGCTGATTGAGCAGCGCCTGCGCCTGCCCGATCGCGCCCAACGGGTCGATCTGTTGCGTCAGGTGATGCGCATCTGGCTGGTGGGGCGGCCAGACACGGTGATCGGTGCTTACTGGCCGATCAAGGGTGAATTCGACCCGCTGCCCGCCTTGCACCGCTGGAAAGAAGACGGCGAGCTGATCGAGCAACCGCAGCTGCGCAAAATCGGCCTTCCGGTGGTGGACAAGGTGCACAAGACCATGACCTTTCACGCCTGGTACCCCGGCTGCCCGATGGAAGACGATGCTTATGGCATTCCGAAACCCAAAGACACCGAGGTGATTGTGCCCACGCTGCTGTTCGTTGCCTGCGTCGGCTACGCGGCCGGCGGTTACCGGCTGGGCTACGGCGGCGGCTTTTATGACCGCATGCTGGCGCGCTTGACACCGCGCCCGTTTACCGTGGGTTTGGGGTTTGGTACCGACTTTTTGCCCGAATTCGAGCCCGAGCCGCACGACGTGCCGCTGGACGCCATCCTCAACGACCACGGCGTGGTCTGGCCGGTGTAGGGCCGTGCTCGAGCCGTCATCGATTCCTCGCACAAAGGTCACCCTCGCCTCATGAAAACCGCACTGCTGGTGGTGGATGTGCAAGCTGGGCTGTGTACCGGCGAATGGGCCGCGTTTGAGATCGACGCGGTGATTGGGCGCATCAATGGGGCCATCGCGAAAGCCCGCGCGGCGCAGGCGCTGGTTGTCTTCATCCAGCATGAGGAAGTTGCCGGACCCTTGCAGTTTGGCAGCGAAGACTGGCAGCTCGATGCGCGCCTGCAAGTCAGACCGGATGACCCGCGGGTGCGCAAGACCGTGTCCAACGCGTTTCATCACACCGGCCTGCTGGCCTTGCTGCAACAGAATGCCGTGCAGCAGCTGGTGGTATGCGGGCTGCAGAGCGAGTTTTGTGTTGACTCCACGGTGCGGGGTGCGCTGGAACACGGCTTTGCGGTCACCCTTTTGTCGGATGCACATTCCACGGTGGCCAGCGGTGTGCTGACCGCCGCACAGATCACTGCCCACCACAACGCCACACTGGCTAACCTCGGCGGCTATGGTGTCGCTGTCACGCTGGCCCGGGCTGCCGATGCACCATGGTCATGATGACGATCTGAGAATTGGCAACGCTCGCAAGGCGGGTCATGCACGCGGCTACCCTTGGCTCCGGTTTCTCAGCATTCCACAATATTGACGGCCAGCCCGCCGCGCGAGGTTTCCTTGTACTTGGTTTGCATGTCGGCACCGGTCTCGCGCATGGTCTTGATGACCTTGTCGAGCGAGACAATGTGCTGCCCGTCACCGGCCAGCGCCATGCGTGCGGCGTTGATGGCTTTGACCGCGCCCATCGCATTGCGCTCGATGCACGGCACCTGGACCAGGCCACCGATCGGGTCGCAGGTCAGGCCCAGGTTGTGTTCCATGCCAATTTCGGCCGCGTTTTCGATCTGCTCGGGGCTGCCACCCATCACCGCCGCCAGCCCCGCGGCAGCCATGGAGCAGGCCACGCCGACCTCGCCCTGACAGCCCACCTCGGCCCCGCTGATCGATGCGTTGAGCTTGTACAGCATGCCAATGGCAGCAGCCGTCATGAGAAAGTTGCTCACGGTGTCGGCGTCGATGCTGTTGCCTGCTCGGCCGCTGCCGTGCACCACAAAGCGGTCGCAGTAGTGCAGCACCGCCGGAATCACCCCGGCCGCGCCGTTGGTGGGTGCCGTCACCACCCGGCCACCAGCGGCGTTTTCTTCGTTGACCGCAAAGGCATAGACGTTGACCCAGTCCAGCACGCTCAAGGGGTCGGCCAGCGTGCGCTCGGCGCGCTCGCGCAGTTGCGCCGCCAGCAAGGGCGCGCGCCGGGGCACCTGGTGTGGTCCGGGCAATGTGCCAGGATGGTTCAAACCCCGTTGCACACAGTCGCGCATGGTCTGCCAGATGGTTTGCAGCCCCGCCTGGATGTCTTCGTCGCTGCGCCAGGTGCGCTCGTTGACCCACATCAGCTCGTGGATGGTGATGCCGTGCATATTGCAAATGGAGAGCAACTCACGCCCACTGGTAAAGGGGTAGGCCACATTTTTATACTCGGTCAACACGGCTGCATTGGCGCTGCCCGCGGTGACCACAAAGCCGCCCCCCACACTCAGGTAGGTGGACGTCTTGATCAATTGTCCCGTTGCGTCAAAGGCGCTGAAGATCATGCCGTTGGGGTGCTCTGGCAGTGTTTCGCGGCGGTGCAGCAGCAGATGTTCGGTTTCGACAAAGTCAATCGGATGTTCGCCAAGCAGGCACAGCGAGCGGGTAGCGCGCACTTGTGCAATCAGTCCAGCAACGGCATCGACCGCAACCACATCCGGGGCGTGACCCATCAGCCCAAGCATCACCGCCTTGTCGGAACCATGCCCTTTGCCGGTGGCACCCAGTGAGCCATACAGCGCACAGCGCACGCTGCGGGTGGCCCCGAGCTTTCCGTCATGCTGCAAGGCCAATGCAAACAGCCGCGCGGCGCGCATCGGCCCGACGGTGTGGGAACTGCTCGGTCCGATGCCGATCTTGAAAAGGTCAAAGACGCTGATGGCCATGGGGCGATGGTAGTCCGGTTCAGCGAACCGGCAGTGTCAAGGCGCGCGCGTCGTCTTCAAAACCCTTGAGCCGCGCGATCAGCCGGGTGCGTTGTGTGGCACTGCTGCCGTTGTGCAGCGCTGCCAAGGTGTCGCAATGGGCCTGGGTGAACTGGGCCTGGTTGGCCCGGTAGGCAGCATTGGGCGAATGCTGCGTGCGCTCCAGCAATTGGTGTACCTCGGCGCGCACCTGTTGCGGACTCAGCCCGGTGCCGGCCAGGGTCTGCAGTGTTTGCAAAAAGTCCTGCTGGCGGCGCAGCATCTCGGCTTCAGCCAGGCTCAGGTCAAACGGTGAGGCGGTGATGCTGCGCTGCAGCAGCGCGCGCTGCGTCGGGCTGAGCGGGCCGTAAAAATCTTCCACGCGTTCCACCAGCCGTTCCAGGCGGCGCGCCTGGCGCTCGGCGTTGTCGCCTTTTAGCCACTCGTCGCGCCATTTTTGCTGCCGTTTTTCCAGCTGGCGTTGCAGATGTCTGAGCTGCTCCGGGCTCAGACGCACGGCCAGCGTGGCCAGGCCAGGTTCGGCCTGGTCAAGTACCGCGCCAATGCGTGGCTTGAGCACATCAACCCAACGGCAGAGCTGGCTCGGCGTGACGTCGATTGCGGCCTGGCTTTGCAGCGTGGCCAGGGCGTTGGCCAGCAGCGGCAGCTCCTGGCGGCGATGCCAGTCGTGCAGGGTTTGCAGGTCTTGCCGCAGCAGGCTGCTTTGGGCGTCGTTCAGGTCAAAAAAACCGTCCACCCACCAATAGACCAGCTCGGGCAACTGGCCATAGCCCAGACGCGCCACACTGCATGCAACCAGCAGCCAGGTCAGCGTGAGCAGTGCAAGCACACGGATAATGCGTTCAGGTGAAAGGCGAAAAGACATGGAGGTTCGCATGACAGAGTCCCTAGATATTTTTCCGGCCAAACCGGTCGATGTGGTGATCATGGCCGCAGGCAAAGGCACGCGCATGAAGAGCCGCTTGCCCAAAGTGTTGCATCTTTTGGCTGGCCGCGCTTTGCTGGCCCATGTGGTCGACACGGCCGCGCAGTTGCAGGCGCGTCAGGTCACCATCATCACCGGTCATGGTGCTCCTGAAGTAGAAGCTGCTATCGCTCTCCATACAAGTGCTAGAGGCCAATTTGACCTGAAATTTGTGCGCCAGGAGCCGCAGCTGGGTACCGGCCACGCGGTGCAGCAGGCGGTGCCGGTGCTGGCGGACGACGGCGTGGTGGTGGTGCTCTCGGGCGATGTGCCGCTGACGCAGGCCGACACCTTGACGCAACTGCTGACCGCCTGTGCGGGCGAGCGGCTGGCGCTGTTGACGCTCGACCTGGCCGACCCCACCGGCTACGGGCGCATCGTGCGCAGCGGCGACGTGGTGCAGGCCATCGTCGAGCAAAAGGACGCCACGGCGGCGCAGCGCCAGATCACCGAGATCTACAGCGGCATCATGGCCGTCCCCGCGCAATTGCTCAAAACCTGGCTGGCGCGGCTGGACAACAAAAACGCGCAAGGCGAGTACTACCTGACTGACGTGGTCAAGTTTGCCGTGGCTGACGGTGTGCCGGTCGTGGCGCACAAGATTCTGGACGCCGTGCAGATTGCCGGTGTCAACAGCCCGGTGCAGCTCGCCGAGCTGGAGCGCGCCTACCAGAAGCGCATTGCGCTCCAATTGATGGAGCAAGGTGTGCGTCTGATGGACCCGGCGCGGCTGGATGTTCGCGGCACGCTGCGGTGTGGGCAAGACGTGGTGATCGACGTCAACTGTGTCTTTGAAGGGCAGGTGAGCCTGGGTGATGGCGTGCAGATTGGTGCCAACTGCGTGATCAAGAGCGCCAGCATTGCGAATGGCGCAGTGATTCACCCGTTCAGCCACATCGAAGGCGGCAAGCCGGGCAGTAAAGACGCGGTGGAGGTGGGCGCAGGTGCACTGGTTGGCCCGTTTGCCCGGCTGCGCCCGGGTGCACGCCTGGGGGCCGAGGTGCACATTGGCAACTTTGTCGAGGTGAAAAATTCCAGTCTGGCCAAGGGTGCCAAGGCCAACCATTTGGCCTACCTGGGCGATGCCACGGTGGGTGAACGTGTCAACTACGGCGCGGGCAGTATCACTGCCAATTACGACGGTGCCAATAAGCACCGCACCATCATCGAGGCCGATGTGCATGTGGGCAGCAACTGCGTGCTGGTGGCGCCGGTCACCATCGGCGCGGGTGGCACGGTGGGCGGTGGCTCGACGGTTTCCAAAGACGCCGCTCCGCTGGCGCTCACCGTCGCGCGTGCGCGCCAAGTCAGCATTCCGAACTGGAAGCGGCCGAGCAAGAAATGAGCCCGGACCCTGGTCCCGACAAGCTTGCTGACTTGCAGCGGGAGTTGCAGGCGGCGCGTGATGAGCTGCAGGCGTTCACTTACACCGTCTCGCACGACCTGCGCGCGCCGCTGCGCCACATCAACGCCTTTGCCCAGATCATCGAGGAAGACTGGCCAACGCTGCCGCCTGAGGTGGCGGGGCACTTGGCCACCATCCGCCAGTCGGCGCAGTTGCTGACGCGCCAGCTTGATGGGCTGACGGCGCTGTCGCGCCTGGTGCAACTGCCGTTGCAGCTGGCGTTGGTGGATGTGGCGGCCAGTGTCGCCGACGCGGTGACCAGCCTCAAGCCGACTGCGGTTCCGCGGCCCATCGACTGGCAGATTGCACCCGAACTGCCGCCGCTTTGGGCTGACGCGGCAATGTTGCGGCAGGTGCTGGGTTGTGTGCTGGACAACGCCGTCAAGTTCACCCGGCCGAAAGATCCCGCGCTGATCCAGGTCGGTGGTGAAGGGCTACCGGACGGGGGCGGCATTTTGACCATTGCCGACCATGGCGTGGGCTTCAAACCCGAACAAGCCAGCCAGCTTTTCAAGGTGTTTGCCCGCCTGCATCCGGTGCGTGAGTTTGACGGCTTGGGTCTGGGCCTGGTGACGAGCCGCAAGCTCATGGCACGCATGGGCGGAGACATTGAAATCACCGCCGAACCAGAGCACGGCTGCAAGGTGACCTTGCGGTTTCAGGCACCGCCCCCCGTCGCGTGACTTGAATTGCTGGCCGCCGGCCTTGAGCAGACCGCCCGCTACGTCGACCCATGCGGAGCCGACAGCGCCCATCTGCTGATTCTTGACCGCGTCCCGGCGGCCGATCGGGACAGATGCGCCAATTGATCGTGATGCACGTCTGTCCGTCGATAATCTGGCCCTACTCAAGATTCGATGCGCCGCTTTTTCATCATCTTCATTGCCCTGCAACTGCTGCTGTTCGGTATCGAGCTGACGCAGCCGGTGCAACAGCATCTGGTGCTGCCTTGGACCGCTTGGCTGGCACAAGCCTGTGTGGCCATCGTCACCCAGTTTGACACCAATGCGGCAGCCATGGGCAAGGTGCTGTGGA
>NZ_JAGPBB010000196.1 GCF_018063565.1 Rhodoferax sp. | reverse complement strand
AGTTTGGCTTCATGAAAGCGGCGGATGAGGGCCGGGATGACGTGGCTGTTTTGCGGGTGGTAGTTGTCACCCGGGCCATACAGGTTGGTGGGCATGACGCTGCGGTAATCCCGCCCGTACTGGCGGTTGTAGGACTCACAGAGTTTGATGCCGGCAATCTTGGCCACGGCGTAGGGCTCATTGGTGGGCTCCAGCGCACCGGTGAGCAGGGCAGACTCGCCCATGGGCTGGGGTGCCAGGCGCGGGTAGATGCAGCTTGATCCCAGAAACAGCAGTTTTTGCACGCCAAAGGTGTGGGCGGCGTGGATGACGTTGGCCTGCACCATGAGGTTGTCGTAGATGAAGTCAGCCGGATAGGTGTTATTGGCATGAATGCCACCGACCTTGGCTGCGGCCAGGTAGACCTGGCTGGGGCGCTCTTTGGCAAAGAAGTCTTGCACCGCGGCCTGGTTGCACAGGTCAAGCTCGGCGTGGGTGCGGGTGAGGATGTGGTCTTGTGAGACACCTTGTGCAAGCAGAGTGCGCACGATGGCGCTGCCGACCATGCCGCGGTGGCCGGCCACAAAGATTTTGGGGGGAATGGACATGGCGCAGGGTCCTTCGACAAGTGGATGAAATTGGCTGCCGGCGCTTACCGTTAAGAAAATCTGATTGCTGCTGCTTTCAATGTGGTTTCATCATCAGGTTGACGCCGTCAACACTGGCAAATCGCCCCCGCAGCCCGACAGAAGAGCGCGCAATTCTACCGGGAGGCCGGCATCGCCGAAGCCGGATCCCGCGTCCAGACGAGCAACAAATTATTGACCGGCATCGTGTGGCGTTGTGTGAGGCAGAGACCGACCTGTCGTGCCTGCTGCATCACATCTTCTCGCCAGCGCACACCCCATTGGGCATTGCGCTGGCGCAGGCTGGCGTCAAAGTCCAGGTTGCTTTGGGTGGTGATGACATCTTTCTCAAGGTAAGGACCATAAGTCACCAGCACGCCATCCGGAGCCAGGTGTCGCGCAGCCCCTTGCATCAGGCCGGCGCAGGCGGCCCATGGGGCAATGTGCAACATGTTGGCGCAGAAGATCAGGTCAAACTGCAGAGGCGCGGCGTCGGCTGTGCCGCGACCGGGTAGCCAGACGTCTGCGCACACATCCAGCACTTGTGCCGGCAACACCCTGGTGGCGCCTGCCTGTTGGGCATAGTGCCGTATGCTCCGGAAAGCGTCCGTGCCGATGTCGGTGGGTTGCCAGGTCCAGCCGGGCAGGTGGCTGGCCAACCAGGCCGCGTGTTGTCCGGTGCCGGAGGCAATCTCCAGCGCCTGACCATGCGCCGGCAAAATTTGCTGCAACTTGGCCAGGATGGGTTGCCGGTTTTGTTCGGCCGCGGCGCTGAAATCAGGTGAAGACATGGGCTGTAGCGATCGTCAGTGATCACTCGAAAAAGCTGCCTGCTTGGCATGGAGCTTGGCAGCAATGTACTCGCCATGGGTGACGTGCAACAGGCCCGCTACCTTGCTGATCACATGATTCTCGTTGGCGTCCAGATGTCCGTCGGCGTAGGCGACTTGCCACATGTATTGCACCACCTGTATCTTTTCTGGCTGGCTGAACTGGTCGTTCATCGCGCTGGTGAAAGCAAAGTAATCATTGGCACCTTTGGCCGTGGCTTGTGCGCGCGACACCAGCTGGCGTAACGCCTCGTCGCTCAGTCCGAACTGATTGCGCAGTGCTGCATGGGTGGCACTGCGTTCGGCGTCGCTGATCTGTGTGTCTGACTGCATCACCTCCACCAGTAAAACGGCGGTGGCCAATTGCAAATAATGGGCCTCATCGATCGACGACGGGCCGCCTTCGGGCGTGAAAAACTGCGCGAGCAGGGTCTTGAGCGGGCCTAACATGGGGGTACTGGATCTGGTTTGAGGTTGCGGCAATCAGGCCAGCGCCGCCAATAATTCGGTCTCAATCTCGATCTGGTCGCGGTTGTGCTGCAGTGCCGCGCCCTGGATCAAGAAGGTGTCTTCGACCCGTTCGCCCAGTGTCACGATCTTGGCCAGTTGCAGATTGATCCTGTGGCGCGCCAGTACCCGCGCAATCGAATACAGCAAGCCGATGCGGTCGCTTGCCGACACATTGAGCAGCCAGCGTTGTGCTTTTTCATCGGGTTTGAGACTGACCCGTGGCGTGATGGGGAAACTCTTGACTCGCCGCGACACGCGTCCCCGGCTGGGCGTGGGCAGCGGTCCGGCCGTCGCCACCACCTGAGTCAGGCCGTTTTCGATCATGCCCACCAGTTCGCGGTAGGGCTCGGTCTGGTTGCTCGCCACCACCTGGAAGGTATCAAGTGCATAACCACTCTGGGTGGTGTGGATGCGGGCGTCCAGAATCGAAAAGCTGCTCTGGTCAAAGTAACCACAAATGCGGGCAAACAGGTCTTGTGCATCCGGGGTGTAGACCATTACCTGCAGGCCTTCACCCACGGGCGACGGGCGCGCCCGCACGATGGGGTCTTGCCCACCCAGGTG
>NZ_JAGPBB010000050.1 GCF_018063565.1 Rhodoferax sp. | reverse complement strand
GCCGGTACAGGTCGGGCAGCGTATGGACAATGCCGCTGTCCACCAGCTGGTCGACCAGTTTGTCGCCCAGGCCCTCGACCTCCACCGCGCGACGCTGCGCAAAATGCAGGATCGCCTGTTTGCGCTGGGCGCTGCAAAACAGGCCACCGGTGCAACGGTGGTCTGCCTCGCCCTCCTCGCGCACCGCCGTGCTGCCACAAACCGGACAGTGTGCTGGCATGGTGAAAGCCGCACCTCGTGCCGGATTTGGCTCTGTGGCACCCGCTGGCAATGTTGGCTGGTCAGGCAAAACGACACTGACCACCTCGGGTATCACGTCGCCTGCGCGGCGCACCACCACCGTGTCGCCGACCCGCACGTCCTTTCGGCGCGCTTCATCTTCATTGTGCAGGGTGGCGTTGGTGACCGTGACCCCGCCGACAAAAACAGGTGCCAGCTTGGCCACCGGCGTGAGTTTGCCAGTGCGTCCCACCTGCACGTCGATGGCCAGCACAGTGGTGAGCATTTCCTGTGCGGGAAACTTGTGCGCCACGGCCCAGCGAGGCTCGCGGGTAACAAAACCCAGGCGGGCCTGCAAATCCAGCCGATCCACCTTGTAAACCACCCCGTCAATATCAAAACCCAGCGCATCACGCTGCGCCCCGATGTTCGCATAATATGCAACAAGTTCAGGAGCACCAAATGCCCACTGAATAAGCGCTGAAACCGGAAAACCCCACCTTTTCAGGGTCTGCAGTAGGTCGAAGTGACTGGCAAAGTCAGGTCCGCCGGCGCTTGCCGGTGTGATTTCACCCAGACCATAGGCAAAAAAACTCAGGGGCCGCTGCGCCGCAATGGCCGGGTCAAGCTGACGCACCGCGCCGGCCGCCGCGTTGCGCGGGTTGACAAAGGTCTTTTCACCTTTGGCACCGCTGGCGATCTTTTGACGCTTGCGCGCGTTGAGTGCCTCAAAGTCGTCGCGGCGCATGTAGACCTCACCACGCACCTCAAGCACGGGGGGCACGGCGTCAGGCAGCCGCAGCGGAATCTGACCAATGGTGCGAATGTTCTGCGTCACATCTTCGCCGGTCTCGCCGTCGCCACGGGTTGCTGCTTGCACCAGCACACCATGCTCGTAACGCAAACTCATGGCCAGACCATCAAACTTGGGTTCGGCCACATACCGCACCGGTGCGTCCGCCTCAACCAGGCCCAGTTCACGGCGGATGCGGACATCAAAATGCTCGGCACCAGCGGCGGTGGTGTCGGTTTCGGTGCGGATGCTGAGCATGGGCACCGCGTGGCGCACCGGGGCAAACTGCTCCAAGGCTCTGCCACCGACACGCTGAGTGGGTGAATCGGGGGTGATCAGCTCGGGGTAGCGTGCCTCTAGCGCTTGCAAGCGGGCAAACAGCCGGTCGTATTCGGCGTCGGGCACGCTGGGCGCGTCGAGCACGTAGTAACGATGCGCGTGCTGATGCAGGGTCTGGCGCAGTTGCGCCAGCTGCGTCGTGTCGCCAGCGTCTGGCGCGAACAGGTCAGGTGTCAGACTTGCCATGCTGCGGCTCAGGCGAAAAGCCGACGTGCCAGTAACGAACCCGCCGAAAGCTCGCGCTCGTCCAAGGTGTCGTACAGGTGCTCCAGCTCGGCGGCGATCACATCCATGGCATCCGGCGGCAAAGGCACACCGTTGTCGTCGGTGATCAGCCCATCCATGTCGCGTGCCAATGCGATGGCTGCCTCGCGCATCCGCGCAAACGGGCGTTCACCGCGATCCACATGGGGCACGTCGAGACTCAGGGTAATCTCGCGCAGCGCCGACTGGGTTGGGTCATCGGCCAGTGCGGCCTGGGTGTCGAATCCCAGACTCAACACGGCGGGTTGACTGGTCTGACTGGCTGGCACTACCATGCGCCCAGCCATGGACCCGGCCACAAAACCCAGCCGTGCCGCCATCTGC
Organism: Rhodoferax sp.; assembly: GCF_018063565.1. Lineage (GTDB taxonomy): Bacteria > Pseudomonadota > Gammaproteobacteria > Burkholderiales > Burkholderiaceae_C > Rhodoferax. The sequence goes on along the minus strand of NZ_JAGPBB010000050.1, from coordinate 27,991 downwards.
ACGATGTAGCTCGGGCTCCAGGCCGCGCGTCTGGCCCTCAGCACAAAGGCCAGCTGCGCATCATGATCGCTGGCAAACTGGTCCAGCTCGCGGGCGCGGGCCAGTTCCTGGCGCATTTCCGGAAAATCGGGTGTGCCCGCGAGGGTGTCACAAAAGGTCTGGATTTTCATGACAAACTCGGAAAACTCGATGTCATTGAGCGCGCCAGACCGATTGGCCAGCTGTAAGCCCGCCTGCAGTTGGTTGTAACGCTGACCGGTCTGTGCAAACTCCCAGCGGCCGCTGTTGGCGTTGAGCCCTTCGATGGCCACTGGCTTGCTGCCGACCCGCCGTGTGGGTGGCAGTGCCGCCAGCACCGCGTCGCCGGACACCGGGGACTCCAGCGCGATGGGCGCGATCACATCGATCAGCGCATCCAGACCCGGTTTTTTCTCAGGTACCGGCAGCGCAAACTCATGCGCCTCGCTCACCTCGGCGTCCAGCGAAGGCTCCTGCCCGAACGGGCCAGCATCGTCGGCATGGCCGATCACTGCCTGGCGCGGCTGGTTCTTGCGCCACAGCCACAGGTTGTAGGCCGCCATGGCCAGCAGCAGCAGCGCACCCAGTATCAGCAATCCCATTTGCAGTTGGCTCATGCTCTCACCCCTGGTCAGCCATGGAGAGGGCGGCATCCATGTCGACCGCCACAATTCTTGAAACGCCTTGCTCTTGCATCGTGACTCCTATGAGTTGCTGTGCCATCTCCATGGCAATCTTGTTGTGACTGATGAACAGGAACTGGGTGTCACGGCTCATGCTGGATACCAGTTTGGCGTAACGCTCGGTGTTGGCGTCATCCAGCGGCGCGTCCACCTCGTCGAGCAGACAAAACGGTGCCGGGTTGAGCTGAAAAATGGCAAACACCAGCGCAATGGCGGTGAGCGCCTTTTCGCCACCCGAGAGCAAATGGATGGTCTGGTTCTTCTTCCCAGGTGGCTGCGCAATGACTTGGACACCCGAATCCAGGATTTCGTCACCGGTGATCACCAGACGCGCATTGCCACCGCCAAACAGCTCGGGAAACATCTTGCCAAAGTGTTCATTGACGGCGTTGAAGGTCCCCGACAGCAACTCGCGGGTCTCGCCGTCGATCTTGCGGATGGCGTTTTCCAGGGTGGCCATGGCCTCGGTCAGATCGGCGGACTGGGCATCCAGGAATGTCTTGCGCTCACGCGCAACACCCAGTTCATCCAGCGCCGCCAGATTGACGGCGCCCAAGGCGGCGATCTCGCGGTTCAGGCGGTCGATCTCGGTTTGCAAGCCCATCAGTCGCACCGAGCCATCGGCCAGGCTCTGGGCAATAGCGACCAGATCCACCTGAGCGTCGGCCAGCAGCTGGGTGTACTGCTCAAAGCCAAGCCGGGCGGCCTGCTCCTTGAGCTGAAATTCGGTGATGCGTGCGCGCAAGGGGTCCAGTTCGCGTTCCAGTTGCAGGCGCCGCTCATCGCTGGCACGCAGCTTGGTGGTGAGGTCGTCGTACTGGCTGCGCTGCGCGCCAAGGTCTTTCTCACGCGCCAGCTTGAGGGCCAGCGCCTGTTGCAGGCCGCCTTGTGCCGCTGCGTCGTTGAGCCGGGCCTGCTCTTCATGCGCCTTTTGCTGCTCAGCTCTGACTGAACATGCTTGTTGTGCTGCTGTTTCAATAGCGCGTGCGAGCTCTGCACGGCGTGCCTCCAGGCTGCGCATGGCAAAACTGGCCTCCTGCCTTTCGCGCTCAAGGGCGCGCTGCTGCTCACGGCTTTCGGCCAGCTGGCGTTCTGCGGCAAGCACCCGGTCCTCCAGTTGGGCATGGCGCTCCTGCGTGTCGGCAAGTTGCATGTCAAGCGCCTCAAACCGCGCCTCAGCCGTGACCCGTCGCTCTTGCAACACCTCCAGCTGCTCATCCAGTTCGTCCAGATCGGTCGCGATCTGGAGGCTGCGCCCGCGCGCCTGGTCAGCGAGCTGAGTCAAACGCAATGTCTCGACCTGCACCTGGTGAGCGCGGGTTTGCGCCTCGGTGGCTTCGCGCCGGGCCGACAGCAGGCGCTGGGTCACATCGGCATAGGCTGACTCGGCCCGCTGCCACGCCGCGCGCGACTCGTCGGTGATGAGGGCCTGCGCTCGCCATTGCTTGTCGAGGTTTTCAATTTCATGGGCGCGCGCCAGCAAGCCGGCCTGCTCGGAGTCTGGGGCGTAAAAACTGACACTGTGGCGACTTACCGCATGGCCACTTCTGACCAGCAGGAGTTCGCCCGGTGCCAGGCCCTCGCGCGCGGCCAGCGCCTCCTCCAGATTGGTGGCGGTATAGACGCCTTGCAACCAGTCGTCCAGAATGGCCTTCTGAGCGCTGTGATGAACCCGCACCACATCCAGCAGGCGGGTGCGCTGGCCTGCACAGGGGGCCGCTGGCACCGCACTGGCGCTAAAAAAGGCCAATCTGGCAGGTGGCGCGTCGTGAGCAAAGGCACGCAAGGTCTCCAGCCGACTGACTTCCAGCGCTGACAATCGTTCCCGCAGCACCGCCTCCAACGCAGGCTCCCAACCAGGTTCCACCTGCAGCTGGCTCCACAAGGCTTGCAAATGCTCAAGCCCATGCTTTTGCAACCAGGGTTGCAATTTGCCGTCGCTTTTAACGCGCTCCTGCAAGGCTCTGAGTGCGCCAAGACGGGCGGCGAACTCCGCCAGACGGCTTGACTCCTGGCCCAGCGTCTGCTGATCCCGCGTGCGCTGCAGATCGAGCTGCAGCATCGTCTCCTGCAACTCGGCAACTCGGGCCTGTGCCATTTCGGCGTCGTCGCTGGCCTGCTGCGACTGTTCGCGCTGCTGCAACACATGGGCTTCGTCGGGTACCTGGATCGCATGACGGTCTTGCAACAGACGCTCGCGACGGGTGCCCAACTGGCGTGCTTGTTCGTCGATGCTGCGCTTCTCAGCAGCCAGAACCCCGATCTGATGCTGCACCTGAGTGACGCTGACGCGCTGCTCGTTGGCAGCACGTTGCGACAAACGCCAGGCGTCTTCCAGTTCGGGCAGCTGCGCGGCGTGGTCTTCCAGTTGCGCGGCCAGCAGCTCGGTTTTTTCCGAACCCAGGAGTTCCAGCTCCGCCAGGCGCGCCAGCTCCGTCTGCGCTTCTTCGCCGCGCTGCGACCACTGGGCCGCCTGGTCGGTGAGCGCCTGCAGACGCGACTCAACCCGTTGTCGACCCTCCACCACATAACGGATTTCTGCCTCCAGACGACCGACTTCAGTGCTGGCCTCATACAAGCGCCCTTGCGCCTGATTGACCAGATCGCCCGCTGCATAGTGGGCCTGCCGCACCCGTTCCAGCTCAGCCTCGATGTGGCGCAGATCGGCCATACGTGACTCCAGCGCGTTGAGCGCAGCCAGGCCTTCGGTCTGGATTCTGGATTGATCCGCCTGCGACTCCGAGCGCTTCAAAAACCAGAGCTGATGCTGTTTGAGTGACGAGGCGTTCGACAGGTTTTTGTAACTCAAAGCGACTTCAGCCTGTTTCTCCAGTTTGTCCAGGTTGGCATTGAGTTCGCGCAGGATATCCGCAACCCGCGTCAGATTCTCACGGGTGTCGTGCAGCCGGTTCTCGGTCTCGCGACGCCGCTCTTTGTATTTGGAAACCCCAGCGGCTTCCTCGAGGAACAGGCGCAATTCCTCGGGTTTGCTCTCGATGATGCGGCTGATGGTGCCCTGGCCAATAATGGCATAGGCACGCGGTCCAAGGCCGGTGCCTAGAAAAACGTCCTGCACATCGCGACGGCGTACCGCCTGGTTGTTGATGTAGTAGCTGCTGCTGCCGTCTCGGGTCAACACGCGTTTGACGGCGATCTCGGCAAACTGGCTCCACTGGCCACCTGCACGGTGGTCGTCGTTGTCAAAAACCAGTTCGACGCTGGCGCGGCTTGACGGCTTGCGGGTGTTGGTACCGTTGAAAATCACGTCCTGCATGGACTCACCACGCAACTCGGACGCCTTGGACTCACCCAGGACCCAGCGCACTGCGTCCATGATGTTGGACTTGCCGCAGCCATTGGGACCGACCACACCTACCAACTGCCCGGGCAACAGGAAATTGGTCGGTTCGGCGAATGACTTGAAGCCGGATAACTTGATGGAGTTGAGTCGCACGAGAGTCGTTTGAGCGTTCTTGGCAGCGGTCAGTGCGCGGAGTCCGTCAACAGATCCACGTCGCCCTGCCAGGTCATCATGATACTTGAGCACCTCTGGCCAGCGCCATCACCTGCTGCGGTGGCATAGCTTTGAGCTTATGGTCACTCCAGACCCGGCGCCAATGGCGCGCACCAGGCAGCCCGTGGCGCAGACCCAGCATATGGCGGGCAATCGACGACCAGGGCACGCCGTGATCGGCATGCTGCCGGGTCATGTAATCGACCATGGCTTCCTCGACCTTCAGGCGATCAGGCCGGGGCTGCACCTCGCTCGGGCAGGTCTCAATCGTCTGCTCAAACAAGGTCTGGTCCCACTGACTGATCCACCAAGGATTGTGGTAGGCGCCACGCCCCAACATCACACCGTCGAGGTGCTGCAAGTGCACCAAAGCCTGTTCGGTGGTCGTGATACCACCGTTGAGCACGATCACCAGGTTGGGGAAGTCACGCTTGAGCCGGTAGGCCCAGTCATAACGCAGCGGCGGAACCTCACGATTATCTTTGGGGCTGAGTCCTTTCAGCCAGGCGTTGCGCGCGTGCACAATGAAAGTCCTGCACCCGGCCTGACTGACACTGCCAACAAAGTCGCGCACAAAGTCATAACTTTCAATCTGGTCAAGGCCAATGCGGTGCTTGACTGTGACCGGAATGTCAACCGCGTCCACCATCGCGCGGACGCAGTCGGCAACCAGTTGTGGCTCATTCATCAGACAGGCACCAAAGGCACCGCGCTGGACCCGCTCGCTGGGACAGCCACAGTTCAGGTTGACCTCTGAGTAGCCCCATCTGGCGGCAAAACGCGCGCAAATGGCAAGATCTGTCGGCTCACTGCCGCCAAGTTGCAAGGCGAGCGGTTGCTCCTCCGGGTTAAATTGCAAATGGCGTGCCACATCCCCATGGATCAAGGCACCGGTCGTCACCATCTCGGTGTATAAAAGTGCCTGCTTGGACAGCAGCCGATGGAAAAACCGGCAATGTCGGTCACTCCAGTCGAGCATGGGTGCAACACAGACCCGCCAGCGTAGAGGATTGGATGATAGGGCAAGGGGCATGAAGGTAATTATCCCAGCCGAAACCACGCCAACAATGGATCAACCAGCGGGACGCAAAAAGCTCCCTCAATCCGAGCCCTCAGTCGAAGTTCAAAGGGGCGAGCACCAGGGCGCATTCTCGTGCGCGTAGGCCATCCACAGCGCCCATGCAGCACTCGCCACCAGCGCCAATCCGGCCAGTCGCACACCCCAATCGCCATTGCTGTTGGCTCCAAAGCGCAACCAGAGCCAGGGTCCCAGCATCATGGACACCGTGGTGCCCAATGCAAACAGTGCCATCACGACGGCACCATCCAACGCGCTGCCCGTCAAACCCGCCACCAGCAATGCCGAATAAAGCAGTCCGCACGGCAAAAAGGTCCAGACTGCACCCAACATCAGTGGCCCTGACAAGCCGCGTCCCGCCACCAGGCCACGTGCCGTCGACCAGACCCTTTTGCCCACTTGTTCCAGCCAGATCGGTTGCTGCGCATTCCAGACCAGCATCAAACCCACCACCATGACCGCCACATGAAACATGGTCCAGACCGGGCGCAATGCCGCAGATTGCACGGTCAGCCAGCCCAACCCTTGCATGGAAGCGGCAGCCACCGCGCCCAGCGCCGAATACCCGATCACTCGCCCCAACTGGAACGTCCACATCGCCGACAACCGACGGTCACCTGCCGCCTGGCCAATGCCGGCACAGGCGGCCCCACACATGCCAATGCAGTGGGGACCACCTGCCAGCCCCATCAGGGTGGCCGTGACAAGCAGAGAAGTTTGCATGCCTGCAGCTTAGAGGATTTTGGAAAAGCGTGCGCGGGTACGGTCAGCCTGCAAGTAGCGATCAAACACCATGGCGACCGCCCGGACAAAAAACCAGCCTTTGGCGGTGACCTGGACGCCTGTGGCGTCCAGGCAAACCAGACCCTGCTCGACCTGCGCATTGAGGATTTCGAGCTCTTTGGCAAAGTACTGCCTGAAGTTGAGCAGATAAGCCAACTCGATCGACTCAAAAGACAGCCGCCCCTGGCACATCAAGGCCATGATGACGGCACGACGCACCAGATCGTCACGCGAAAGAGCCAGACCGCGCACCACAGGAAACTGTCCCTGATCCAGAAAGTCGTAATACTCTTCGAGGGTTTTGGCATTCTGACTGTAGGTAGCGCCTACCCGTCCAATCGATGACACACCCAATCCAATCATGTCGCAATCCGGTTGTGTGCTGTAGCCCTGAAAGTTGCGATGCAATCGACCTTGCCGCTTGGCAACGGCGAGTGAGTCGTTGGGCAGCGCAAAGTGATCCATCCCGATATAGACATACTGGGCGCTCATGAAGGCAGCCATCGAGCGGGCCAGCATCGACACTTTGGCGGCGGCTGTCGGAATGTCAACGGTTGAGATCCTGCGCTGCGGCTTGAACCGTTCTGGCAAATGGGCGTACGCGTACAAGGCAATGCGATCAGGCCGCAGCTCGATGATCTGCGACAGGGTCCGATCAAACGACTCCGGCGTTTGCCCGGGCAATCCATAGATCAGATCGACATTGATCGATTCAAACCCGCGCTGCCGCGCTGCCGCCATCAGCGCAAAGACCTGCTCCGCCGGTTGCACGCGATGGACCGCCTTCTGCACCACCGGATCAAAGTCCTGCACACCAAAACTCAGTCGATTGAACCCAAGTTCTGCCAGCACATCCAGCCGAGACGCGTCAATGGTTCGCGGATCGATTTCAATCGAGTATTCGCCCCCCGGCGCGAGGGTGAAGGAACGACGCAACATGGACATCAGCTCGCGCAGTTCCGCATCGGACAAAAAGGTGGGGGACCCCCCGCCCAAATGCAGCTGCGACACACTTTGCCCCAAACCAAGGCGTTGCGTGTGCAGGTTCACCTCGAGTTCAAGGTAACGCAAGTAAGCTGCCGCACGGTCGTGGTGCTTGGTGATGATTTTGTTGCAGGCGCAGTAATAACATAAAGACTCACAGAAGGGAATGTGCACATAAAGCGACAATGGCAATACCATCGCCGAGGCCCCGCCACGGCGCTGATCCAGCGCTTGGGCATAATCCGCCTGTGTAAAGGCCTCCACAAATCGATCAGCCGTTGGAAACGACGTGTAACGCGGCCCTGATACGTCGTACTGTCGTATCAAGTCTTCAGAAATAGGCTCTGCGGCGCTGTCAATCATGTGTATTCCTTGTCAATCCGCTTAAATGTGCCTGCGAAATCCTTAAATTTTCTTGATCTTGATCAACCAATCTGAAAAAATGCTCCAATGGCTAAATTTGACCAAGATCAGGAATTTATATATAACGGTGTCAAAATTGATCGCATGAATCACGAGACGATAAAGATTGCCTGCTCCAACTGCAATATGCGGGAGTTGTGCATGCCTATCGGATTGAGCAGTTCAGAGTTGGCGCGCATCGATGAAGTCATTGGCGCCCGACGCAAGATCAAACGCGGTGAAACGCTGTACCACAACGGTGAACGGTTTACCAACCTCTACGCCATCAGAACCGGCTTTTTCAAGACCTGTGTCACCTCCGAGGATGGCCGAGATCAAGTGACTGGTTTTCAGATGGCTGGCGAAATCATTGGCCTCGATGGCATCGTCAATGATTCACATACCTGTGATGCGGTCGCGTTGGAGGATGGCGAAATCTGTGCCATGCCTTTCGCACAAATCGAGAATTTATCGCGCGAAGTCAATGCTTTGCAGCACCATGTGCACAAAATCATGAGCCGCGAAATCGTGCGTGAGCACGGTGTCATGTTGTTGCTCGGCAGTATGCGCGCAGAGGAGCGCCTTGCTGCGTTTTTGCTCAATTTGGCACAACGACTGCATGCGAGGGGATTTTCGCAGTCGGAACTCATCTTGCGCATGACTCGCGAGGAAATTGGCAGTTACCTGGGCCTGAAACTCGAGACGATCAGCCGCACCTTCTCAAAGTTTGTGGATGACCAGGTGATTGAAGTCAAACAACGCCATGTGCGGATACTCAACACCGATGCGCTCCAGGAAATTGTCAATCCCAAATAGTCGCAGCTGCCAACAGTCAGATTACTTCCCGAGTGGAACAACACCCGTAGCAGCATGATTGCGGGCGGCTTGAGCTGGCGCCTCCCCGCCTTGCATTGCCTTGGTGCCTTGCGCCTTTTTCTGATCAAGGATCTGCCGGTAGTTGTCATCGGTCACGAGTTCATTAGGACTCGACATCACAAAATAAGCGGTGATGATGCAGGCCACAATCACCAGCAAAGGGCCGGAAATCACCAGCCAGACATGGCCAAATTGCCACCAAGGTTTATCGTCCAAGCCATTACTCGTGTTCATTGATCCGCCTTCAAAGCAATCCATCGGGATTGACAAACAAAAAGGGGTGATCAAATGATCACCCGCTTATGGAATGTTGTCTCGTCCTTGGACCAAAAAACTCAGTCCAAGTTCAAGAGAATTTAAGACTTGTTCGACAAGCCCCAAATATATGAAACCAGCACGTGCAATTGCCCTTTTGTCAACAACTGCCCCTGCGGTGGCATGATATTCACAATGCCATTGTTGATATGGCCAACAATCGTCGCTTCACCAAAGCCATGCAGCCAGATGTTATCGGTCAGGTTTGCTGAGCCAATGGCCTGCATACCCTTGCCGTCCGGGCCATGGCACGCTGCACAAACAGCAAACTTCTCCTTGCCCAAGGCTGCTTTGGCTGCATCGTGCGGGCTGTTGGACAAGCTCAGCACATAGTTGGCAACGTTCTTGACGTCGTCCGCTGAACCAACGGCTGCAGCGATCGGTGCCATATTGCCGTTGCGCCCTTGAACAATGGTTTCCTGAATCTTCTCCGGAGTGCCACCATGAAGCCAGTCGCCGTCCGTCAGATTCGGAAAGCCCTTGTTGCCTCGGGCATCAGAAGCGTGGCATACAGCACAATTATTGCTGTACAGACGCTCACCAATGGCCATGGCTTGTGCATCCTTGGCGATCTCCTCGGGTTTCATGCTCAGGAACTTGGCATAAATCGGCTCAATCTCTTTGTTGCCTTTGTCAACCTCGGACTGATGCAGACCACGGGAAGTCCATCCGAGTTGCCCGGGGTAACTACCCAAGCCCGGATACAACGCCAGATATACAAAAGCAAACAAAATCGTCAAGACGAACATATAACTCCACCAGCGTGGTAGCGGGTTGTTCATTTCGCGCAAGTCACCATCCCAGACGTGGCCCGTGGTGTTGTCATCCGCGGTCATGGCATGGGTTTTACCCGTGAGAATCAGTAGCACCCAGCACGCAATGATGCTGACGATAATGATTCCGGCCACGTAGTAAGCCCAAAAATCACTTGTGAAATCACTCATTTTTGTTCCTTATCTGTATTTAGATCAATCCTGATCGAAGGGCAACTTACCTGCCTCCTCGAAGCCAGCAGCATTCTTGCTTGAATAAGCCCAGACCAGGAGTCCAATAAACGACACCAAACCCAATACGGTGACGATTGAACGGCCCGTGTTGATATCAAATTCCATGGGAGTGTGCCCCTATTACTTCACCAAAGTACCAAGACCCTGGAGGTATGCCACCATGGCATCCATCTCGGTTTTGCCCTTAACAGCCTCTTGTGCTCCGGCGATGTCAGCATCGGTATAAGGAACACCCACCTTGCGCAATGCGCGCATATGAGACGGCAAGCTAGCGCCATCCACCGGTGTATTCTTCAACCAAGGGTAAGCTGGCATGATGGACTCAGGAACCAGGTCACGCGGATTGTTCAAGTGTGTGATCTGCCATTGATCACTGTACTTGCCGCCAATGCGATGCAGGTCAGGACCCGTACGCTTGCTACCCCATTGGAACGGATGATCATATACATACTCGCCCGCCAATGAATAAGGACCGTACCGTAGCGTTTCTGCACGGAAGGGCCGAATCATCTGCGAATGACAGTTATAACAACCTTCGCGCTCATAGATGTCACGCCCGGCCAAACGCAAGGCATCGTACGGCTTCAAACCTGCCACAGGTTGGGTTGTGGACTTCTGGAAGAACAACGGGACAATTTCAAGCAATCCGCCGATCGATAAGACGAGCAGCATCAAAACAATCATCAAACCATTGTTCGATTCGATATTACCGTGTGAAAAACCGGTGTGTGAGTTGTGATTAGACATTTGCAAGTCCTTAAGCGTGCGCTGCTGAAACAACAGGGATATTGACAGTCACAGACTGGCCACGGGTGGCCGTCATGATGGTGTTCCAGAGCATGATGATCATGCCACCCAAGTACAACAAACCACCAGCCAAACGCAGCACATAGAACGGGAAACTTGCCTTGACAGATTCAACAAAAGTGTAGGTCAAAGTTCCATCGGCATTGATGGATCTCCACATCAGACCCTGCATCACACCGGCAATCCACAGCGCCGCGATGTACAACACGATACCAATGGTAGCGGTGTAGAAGTGCACTTCAACCGCTTTCATGCTGTACATCTGCTTCTGACCAAACAGTCTGGGAATCAGGTAATACAGAGAACCCATGGTCACCAAACCCACCCAACCCAGAGCGCCGGAGTGCACGTGACCCACTGTCCAGTCGGTGTAGTGCGACAAGGCGTTGACAGTCTTGATCGACATCATCGGACCTTCAAAGGTCGACATACCATAAAAGGACAGGGACACAATCAGGAAGCGCAAGATCGGGTCGTCGCGCAACTTGTGCCATGCGCCCGACAGAGTCATGATGCCGTTGATCATGCCACCCCAGCTCGGCGCCAACAGAATCAGAGAAAACACCATACCGACGGATTGCGTCCAGTCAGGCAAAGCGGTGTAGTGAAGGTGGTGCGGACCAGCCCACATGTACGTGAAGATCAAGGCCCAAAAGTGGACGATCGACAGGCGATAGGAATAAACCGGCCGACCAGCTTGTTTCGGAATGAAGTAATACATCATGCCCAAAAATGCAGCAGTCAGGAAGAAACCCACTGCGTTGTGGCCATACCACCATTGCACCATGGCATCCTGAACACCGGCGTAAGCAGAGTAGGACTTCATGCTGTCCATTCCGACCGGAATTGCTGCACTATTCACAAGGTGCAACAGCGCAACTGCCAGGATAAACGCACCAAAAAACCAATTTGCCACGTAAATGTGTTTCACCTTACGAGTACCGACTGTGCCAAAAAACACAATCGCGTAGGAAACCCAAATCACCGTGATGAGCAAATCGATTGGCCACTCGAGCTCAGCATACTCTTTGCCCGAGGTATAACCCAAAGGCAAAGTCACAGCCGCCAGCACGATCACCAATTGCCAAGCCCAAAAAGTGAAGGTTGCCAACCCTTCGGCAAAAAGACGCACCTGACAGGTGCGTTGGACGATGTAGTACGAAGTCGCAAACAAACCGCATCCGCCAAATGCAAAAATCACGGCATTGGTATGCAATGGCCGCAATCGACCGAATGACAGGAAAGATATCCCCAGATTGAGCTCTGGCCAGGCCAGCTGGGCGGCAATGATCACGCCAACCAGCATACCGACCACACCCCAAACCACGGTCATGATGGCAAACTGCCTAACGACTTTGTCGCTGTAAGTAGTTGCCTGCGAATTTGAAAATGCCATGTTCACCTCTTCTCAGTTTGTTTGCGCGAAGTTTCCGTTATTCAAAATTGGTCACGTTTGATATAAATCAAATCGCGACAAAAATTGTTGCTAATCCTTAAGAATTCTCTCCCCTTCCTGATCGATGTCGTCAAATTGACCACGGTAGATGGCCCACCACACGCCACCAATGATAAAAAAAACCAGGACCACGGAGAGGGGCACTAACAAGTAAAGCACATCCATTAGTTGTCTCCTGTCCGCTCAAGACCGCGCGACAGCCGCATGGCATTCAACACCACCAGAAGCGAACTGCTTGCCATACCAATTCCGGCTAGCCAGGCTGGCAACATGCCTGCAACAGCCAGAGGAACACAGATGGCATTGTAGACGGCGGCCCACCACAAATTCTGCTTCACGATGCGCAAGGTGCGTCTGGAAAGCGCTACTGCGGCCGACACATCGGTCAAACGGCTGCCCGCAACCAGAAAGTCAGCTTTGGCCTGCGCCAACGGCACGGCTTGCCCAAACGCGAACGACGCATGAGCCCCCGCCAATACTGGGCCATCGTTCAGTCCATCACCCACCACCGCCACTTTTTTCCCGTTTGCTTGCGCGTCGTGCAAGAAAGCCAGCTTGCCTTCTGGCGAACATTGCCCATGATAATTTTCAATGCCAACCTTGCTGGCCACACGCCTGGCGGCATCGCTCGCATCGCCGGAAAGCAGGTGCACGTCAATGGACATCTGTTTCAATGCCGCAACAGTCGCGGGTGCCTCCGGTCGAATATCTTCTTGCAGGCCGAATGTTGCCAACCAGCCGTCCTGATCTGTCAATGCAACCTGGAGATCGTCTGAGCCCGCACGCGGCAGCCCGCAAAAGGCGAGCGACCCCATACGCAAGGTCCGGCGAGAACCACTGCGAGCAGAAGTCACCGTGGCGACCAAACCCTGGCCGGTGTACTCAACGACATCGTCGGCAACCCAGAGCGGCGGTTGATCAATGACGGACGCCGCCACGACCAACGCACGCGATACCGGGTGCAGCGAATGCGCCGCCAGTGCCGCCGCCATGAGAAGTACCTCATTTGAATCCTCCCCGGGTCGGACACTGAATTCGTTGAGCACCATGGCGTCACGCGTCAGAGTGCCAGTTTTGTCAAACATCACCGTGTCCACGCCTGCCAAAGCTTCAAAAGCATCCAGTCGTCGAACCAGTACCCCCTGCCGCGCCAGTGCGCCTGCAGCAGAAAGCATCGCTGCCGGCGTGGCCAAAGACAACGCGCAGGGACAGGTCACCACCAGCACCGAAACCGCCACCATGAGTGCGCGCTCGGGATCGGTTTGCCACCAATAGGCACAGGACAGACCCGCTGCGATCAGCACCCCAATCAAAAAGGGTTTGGCGATCGTATCCGCCAGGCGCGCCAACTGCGGTTTGCTGGTCGATGCACTTTCCATCAGGTTGACGATCTGGGCGAAGCGGGTTTCTTCCCCCACCTGATCAACCCTGACCAACACCGAAGCCCCCAGATTGTGGCTACCCGAAATGACTGAATCTCCGACACCGCGCGGTAACGGCCGAGACTCCCCGGTGAGCAAAGACTCATCAACAGAGGACTCTCCTTGCAAGACAACGCCATCCGCGGCAAAGGCCTCACCCGGCAAGACACGAACAATGTCACCACTTTTCAGGCGCCGCACGGCGACGCGCTCAAACGAGCCGTCCGGACGTTGCCGCATCACACTGTCCGGCAACCGGTTCATCAGGGCCTCCAGCGCGCCAGCGGTCTTGTCTCGAAGACGCAACTCAAACCAGCGCCCAGCCAGAAGAAAAAAGACAAACATGGTCAGCGAGTCGAAGTAGACCTCTTTGCCAAAGATGCCGCTCGGGTCAAAGGCTCCAGCGGAGCTGACCAGAAAGGTGATCAGCATCCCCAGCGCCACCGGCAGATCCATGCTGACCTGCCGATGCATGACGTCCCGCCAGGCATTGGCAAAAAAAGGTGCGCAGGAGAAAAACACCACCGGCAGCGTGAGCACCCAAGAAGCCCAGCGCAACAATTGCTCCATCTCCAGCGTCAGGTCACCCGGCGTAGCGACGTAGGCCGGATAGGCATACATCATCACCTGCATCATGCAAAGCCCTGCCACCATCATTCGCCACAGTGCTTTGCGTGACTCCTGCTTGCGACGTTCACGCGCAAATGCGTCATTGGCCGGCACTGCCCGGTAGCCGGAACGGCGCACCGCCTGCATCCACGCCGACGGCAGCACCGCATCAGGTGCCCAAATCACCCGCGCACGCTGACTGCCCGCACTCACCTCCGCCGAAACGATCCCCTTGACCTGCCGCAGCGCATCTTCGACCGTCAATGCACACGCGGCGCAATGCATGCCCTCGATCAACACGTTGGACTCCCAACACCCTTGGCGTGTGATGTCGGGGCGGCTGAATGCCGACCACTCCTGCTCGTCGTCCAGCAAAGACTCGGCGACGACGACGCTCTGGTGACTCCCAGGACCGGCGAGACATGAATTTTCCGAGGTAACAGAATCCGGAGGAACAGTGGAATGCGACATGGTGAGAGAGGTTAACCGGCGACGAATGCTCAATACCTGACGTAAATCAAGACCGACAGCAAGTGTAGGGGTATGCTGGAGCTTCAAATACCGAGGAGATCATGCCATGTATGAAAAAATTCTGGTCGCAACCGATGGTTCCAGCTTGTCCAAAAAGGCGGTCAGCAGTGCCATCGCGCTGGCGGCGCTGACGGGCGCCGGCCTGATCGCCCTGAAAGTGGTTCCTCGCTATCCTCAGAGCTACTTTGAAGGCGGCCTGGCTTTGCAGGCCACCGAGGTGGGGCGAATTGAGCAGCAATGGGCTGACGAAGGACAGGCGGTGGTCGACGAGGTGAAAAAATTGGCCGATGCCCAAGGCGTGAAGACCCGTGCGCTCACGATCAAGTCTGACGTGGTGTCGGATGCGATCATCTCTGCTGCCAAGAAACACAAGTGCGACCTGATCGTCATGGCCTCCCACGGCCGCAAGGGCGTCAAGCGCCTGCTGCTCGGCAGCGAGACACATCAAGTGCTGACGCACTCACACATTCCCGTGCTCGTTTTAAGGTAATTCAGGCTCTAGCCCAATGCCTTAAATAATTCATTGCTACGAAAATTAAATCTTGCCTCATTCGTCCTGGTAGCGGTGGCGAATCTCCAGCACCGCCTCCCAATTGCCAAAGAACGCATCGACACATTGCGGATCAAAATGGGTTCCGGAACTGGCTTTGATGTGCTCACTGGCCCGCTCAAGTGACCACGCCTTTTTATAGGGACGCTCAGACGTCAGTGCATCGAACACATCCGCAACAGCAACAATTCGACTGAATATGGGAATCGCGTCGCCCGCCAAACCGTGCGGATAACCCGTCCCGTCATACTTTTCATGGTGATCACGGGCAATTTCCGCCCCGGCTTGCAGTACCCGCGACTCACTTCCCTTGAGGATTTCGTAACCAAACGCGGCATGTTGCTTCATGACCTCAAACTCCTCGGGGGTCAAGCGCCCAGGTTTAAGAAGAATGTGGTCGGCAATGCCCACTTTGCCGATGTCATGCATCGGTGCTGCCTCCAGTAGCAACTCCTGCTCTGCCTTGGGTAGTTGCAGCGCGCGGGCGATCAATTCGGAGTAATGAGCCATGCGCAAAATGTGTGCGCCAGTCTCAGGGTCCCGGTACTCGGCCGCTTTGGACAGGCGAATCACCGTCTCACGCTCACGCCGCACAATCTCCGCCGTGGCTTTCTTTACCTCTTCGGCAAGCCACGCGGCTCGATCTGCCAGCGCTTTGCGGTTGGCCCCCAATTGCAGCATGTTGTTGGCACGCGCCATGAACTCCACTTTGTCAACCGGTTTGGTCAAAAAATCGGTGGCCCCCGCATCCAGCGCCCGGTAGCGGATTTGTTTCTGGTCATTGGCAGTGATCATCAGAATGGGCAGGTTCTGCTTGTCAGGCATCGCGCGCAACTTGGCGATGAACTCAATACCGTCCAGCCCCGGCATCATGTAGTCACAAATCAACAGATCAAAATCGTGCTGCTTGGCCCACTCCAAGCCCTGCAAGGCGTCCGAAAAGGTAATGGATTCACAGTCACCCATGCGCTTGATCAAAGCCTGAAACAAGACCAGATTGATCTCAGCGTCATCAACAATTGCTACTTGGTACGTCATGGCCTGCACAATCTCCTGAACCCAAGGTCTGCCCTGTCACAACAATGGGCCCAACACGCCGGGTAATTGACTGTACCACTGCCGGTCATGCTTGCAATGCCCGCAACAAAGCTGCAACCTGCACGCTCAGTTGCAACAGCAAAGCGGCGGCAGTCTTTTGTAACTCGCTGGAATGCAAAAACTGCGAATCAGACGCCAAATGCTCCAATTGCGCGGCCAGCGCCACCGCTGGTTCTGCGCCAAACATGCCGAGCGTACCCTTCAAGGCATGGGCCGTGTGGTGCAGCGGCGTCGGGTCCACTGAGGCAATCGCACGGGTCATCGTCTCGTGGTCGAGTGGCCACTGCGTCACAAAGATGTCTGCAATGATCTCCACGACCTCCTGATCGGCATGGCGCAAGGCGTCGGCAAAATCAAAAGGCAGCGCCGATGCGGGCGGATCCGCAACATCCGCAACGTGCTCAGCGGTGTCTGGCACAGTACCGCTGGCGTACTTGGTCATCAGACGCAGCAACTCCGACACTTCAAATGGCTTAGAGATGTAGTCGTTCATGCCCGCCTCCAGGCAACGCTCCCGATCGCCAAGCATCGCATTGGCCGTCATGGCAATGATCGGTGTGCTTTTACCCTGTTCGCTCGCTCTGATGCGTCGGGTTGCCTCCAGACCGTCCATCACCGGCATCATCATATCCATCAGCACCAGATCGAATGAGGCCCTGGCCAGCATGTTCAGGGCCAGTTGCCCGTCTGCCGCGATGGTGACGTTGTGGCCCCATTTGCCCAGCAAGGCAGTTGCAAGCTTCTGGTTGATCAGGTTGTCTTCTACCAGCAGAATATCCATGCGGCGCGTTGTGCCAGCATCAATGACCGGGAACAAGGGTTGCTCCTGCTGCGAGGTCTCACCGCGCAACAGGCGGCCCAGTGCCGACAACAACTCATCGCGTGTGAACGGTCTGGTCAAAACTGCCACCGGCTCCGGCACCCTCGTCTCGGTGGCTTGCGCCTTTTGCAGCGCTGAAGTCATCAGCAGCAGCGGGAGGTCGGCGACCTGAGGCTGCGCCCGAATTTGTCGCACCAAGTCAGTGGCTTCCACACTCGCAATCTGCCAGCCCAACATCACCAGATCAAAATTCAAGGCATGGGCGGCGGTCGAAGTCAGGGCTGCCATCGCCTCAGGGGTGGATCCCACCTCGGTCACCACGGCGCCAATGTCTCGCAACAGGCGTACAACACTGGCACGCGTTGCGGCGTGCTCCTCTGCCAGAAGGACACGCATTCCGGTGCAGCCCAAACTTTGCAGATTCACTCGATCGGCGACGGGGCCAATGGCCATTTGCAGGACAAACTCGAACTTGCTGCCCTGCCCCAATGCACTCTTGACCGATATCTCCCCGCCCAACGCCCCCACCAGACGCGACGAAATCGACAGACCCAGACCAGTACCGCCAAAGCGGCGTGTGGTGCTGCTATCTTCCTGTGAAAACGCCTCAAAAATGCTTTGCATCTTTTCGGGCGCAATACCGACCCCGGTGTCTGCGACGGTAAAACGCAAACGACAGGTGCTGCCATCCTGATGCTCCACATCAACGCGCAGGACCACGTCACCTTGATGGGTGAATTTGATGGCGTTACCCACCAGATTCATCAACACCTGCCGGATACGCACCGGGTCACCGAGCACCGTGTCCGGGATGGTGGGGTCGAGATCACAAACCAGTTCAAGTCCCTTGGCGTGTGCACTGGTCGCCAGCGACTTCAGCAAATCACCGGCCTCACGACACAAATGGAAGGGAATTGTCTCAATCAGCAGTTTTCCCGCTTCTATCTTGGAAAAATCAAGAATGTCATTGATGACGCGCAGCAGCGAGTCCGAGGACGATCTGACGATTTCCAGATAACCACGCTGCTCATCCGTCAGGTTGGTGTCCAGCGCCAATTCGGTCATGCCGATCACCCCGTTCATGGGCGTGCGTATCTCGTGGCTCATATTGGCGAGAAAATCAGATTTGGCCTGGTTGGCGACTTCAGCGGCTTCCTTGGCGCGGTGCAGCTCTTCTGAAGCCAACTTGGCCTCCGAGATGTTCGCAAGATACCCATTCCACAAAATACCGCCGTCCTCGGCGCGCTTGGGCATCGATTCACCGTGCACCCAAATCGTCTCACCGGTGTGTTTGTGCAACATGCGAAATTCCAGCGAAATACGTTCACTGTGGCGTGCCGATGCAATGAACGCCTGGGCAAACCGGTCCTGATCCTCCTCGAAGACCTGGTTGAAGAACGTCGCCGGATCCGCCATCACGTCGTCCGGCTTCAGGCCACAAATTGGCTCGGACACGGAACTGCAAAACGGGAAATTCTGATGACCATCGGGCCACAGCCGATACTGAAACACCACCACCGGAATGCTTTCGGTTACCTCACGCAAGCGGTCACCCGCCTCTTTCAGTTGCGTCACATCCTGCCAGATGCCGGTATACACGGTGGATCCGTCGGCGGCCGGTTTGGGTTCGGGGTTAATTTCAGAGCGAATCCAGCGCAACCGTCCATCGGCCATGCGGATCCTGTAATCGCTATGCCAGGCTTCCTGTTTGGCTCCCGCCTCGAGCACCGCATCAAACGAGCGTGCCCGGTCATCATCAACAATCTGTGCAAAGGCAATGCTGCCGTCGGCCAGCAGTTCGGCGGCGTCCAGACCACGAATCTCGCTGAGCCGCTCGCTGACAAAGGTATAACGAACCCGACCGTGCCCCACTTCACACTGAAACACCACACCGGGTACGGCATTGGTGATACGGCGCACCCGGCTTTCGGCCTCGGCGATGGTGGCCTGCATCTGCTTGCGCGCCGTGATGTCGGTACGAATGGCGATAAATTGCTCGGGCGCGCCACGATCATCCAGTAGCGGAACAATGGTCGCCTGTACCCAATAAAGCCGGCCATCGCTGGCCCGGTTGCAAATCTCGCCATGCCACACCTGGCCTGCCAGAATGGTCTGCCACAGCGCGCTGAAATATGCCCTGGGCTGCACGCCTGAGTTGACCAAGCGGTGTGTCTGACCGATCAGATCGGAGCGGGTGTAACCGCTGATCTCACAAAACTTGTCGTTGGCATAGGTGATGACCCCCGCCAGATCGGTGATGCTGACAATGGCGTGTTGATCCAGCGCAAATTTTTGTTTTGCCAGGTCAGAAAGTGCCGCCTGCAAATCGCGCTGGCTGACCTCGCGCTGGTTGACCAGCTCCGACATCAACTGCGACATCGACTCCAGGCTGTCGTCCTGCGGCGTGGCCAGATCAACATCCACATACTGCATCAAACTGCTGGCCGTTTCGCGCAGTGAATCGATGGCGCGGGTGCGGCTGTCCAGCTCGTGGCGCAAGCGGTCGTTGGTGTGTGACAGTTCCACCGAGCTGAGCTGCAGGCTGCGTGTCTTGAGCTCCAGATCGCGGTCACTTTGGGTGTAAGCCTCTTCCACCCGCACCAAAAAACTTTGCAGCCCCCCTAGCAACCGCCCCGCCGCCTCGGACACACCCTCGCGGTCTGCCAACGTGGTCAGTTCCGCCAGCACAGCTGGCAGTTGGTCTTCCTCCACACCAAGGACGCGGCGAACCTGACGCAACAGCAGTTTGTGCATCGCCCGATCCATCAACTCGGGTTTGCTTCAGCCAGGGTGGTGATGGTCATGGTCTGGTTATGCAGCTGACATGACAACTCGTTCGACAGAGGACTGATTTCGCCGTAGGAATAAAACCCGGCCAAAACTGCGCCCTGGCTGAGTACCTCAGCCACGGCTTCAACCTCTTCTTCCACCCGTCCACCCATCACCAATTTGCGCCCGACACAGCTCACCAGCAGGGCCAGACTCTGATCCGACGCAGGGGTTACCAGGCAGGCTGACTCGGCCGCCGTTTGTGCACCCTGGATCAGTGCTTGTGTGCTGGCATGCATCAACCGCAAATAGCCGTTGTTCACAATATCACCGGCCAGCGTCAAACTGCCCGCGACCTCATCGATCGCCAGAATAGTACGCAACAAACCCATGTCCTGATACTGGTCGCCCAACATGGCAAACGGAAACAACAAGCCCGAGGCCGGCAGTCCGCGGGCGTGGTCGCCCAAATATCGTTTGTACACGTCAAGCGCCGGTTCACCGTCGAGTTCATACAGAACGTTGTCGATACAACGCGTCACCTTGCGTGCCGGACCAAACGGCTCCCAACCGCCGAACGAGCCGTGCGACACCTGCAAACGGCTGCCGTACAAACCCACACAGGTCACCTGATCACTGAACACACCGTCGTTGGTCAGCACAAAGGTCTCTTTGAATGCCGCATCATCACCTGCCAGGCCACCGGTGACCAGCACCTGATCACCCAGCACCGCCCGAATACCGGCAATCATCTGGCTGCCATTGATGTTGACACCCTGTCCCAACACCAGCACCGAGCGCAAATCCGCCGTGGGCAGTTGTGCCGCCAGCGCTTTGCCCGCCGCGAACGAGGCCTGCATACTCGCCAGCGGCGTGCTGGCACCATGCAACCAGACCTGGTCAAAATGCACTGCGGTCAGCACGCAACACCCATCAGATACACCCTGACCCGAGATCTCACCCGCTGTGGTACAACCCAAGCGAAGCGTTGGTGCAAACTGCGCCTGCAATACCGGTGCCAGCAACCGCAGCCAGGTCGCAGAACCAAACACCAGAATCAGCTGGGGCGAACACTGCGCCAGCTCGGCCAGCATCGGCGCGATGTCGGTCGGGTCTTGCATGAGCTTTTGAACGACTTTCATACGGTCTCCATGTTTATATTTGATGGCGAAACTCTACTTGGTTTCCATTCCGCCAAACTGGCGTCTCAATAAATTCTTTTGCACTTTCCCCATGCTATTGCGCGGCAACTCGGTCACGATGTGGCACTGCTTGGGCACCTTGAAATTGGCCAGAGTACGTTTGAGTTGCGACAAAATATGCGCAGCATCGAGTTTGGCGCCGGCACGCGCCACCACCACAGCCACACCCACTTCACCAAAGTCGGGGTCGGCAATGCCTACCACAGCGCTCTCGGCCACACCCGGCATGGCATTGATACAGGCCTCAAGCTCCGCCGGATACACGTTGTAGCCGCCGCTGATGATCAGGTCTTTGCTGCGACCGACGATGGTCACATAGCCGTCTGCAGCTTGCCAGCCCACATCGCCGGTCCTGAAAAAGCCATCCGCCGTGAACTCCTCGGCCGTCTTGTCGGGCATACGCCAATAGCCGACAAACACGTTCGGACCTTTGACTTCAATGCCACCGATCTGGCCGACCGGCAGAATATGCCCGCTCTCGTCGGTCACCCGCAGTTGCACCCCGGGCAGCGGCGGCCCCACGGTGCCACCGCGACGTTCACCCATGTCAGGATTGGAGGTCAGCATCACCGTCTCACTCATGCCATAGCGCTCAAGAATGGTGTGGCCAGTGCGCTGCTGCCAGGTTGCAAAGGTGTCCATCAGCAGCGGCGCCGAACCCGAAATGAACAATCGCATGGCACTGACTACTCCGGCATTCAGACGCGGATCCGCCAGCAAGCGCACGTACAGCGTGGGCACGCCCATGAACAGCGTGGCCTGCGGCAGCTTGTCAATGACAAACTTTGGCTCAAAGCGGGCACACCAGAACATCTTGCTGCCGTTGAGCAAGGCACCATGAATGGCCACAAACAGCCCATGCACATGAAATATGGGCAAGGCATGAATCAGCACATCACCACCCTGCGCGGCGCTACGCCAGCCCCAATAGTCTTTGAGCACCCGAGCATTGCTGAGCATATTGCCGTGCGTCAGCATCGCCCCCTTGGATCGCCCGGTGGTGCCACTGGTGTAGATGATGACCGCCACCTGATCGGCATCGCTCGGCTGCGGCTGGTGCTGGTCACTGAGATGCACAGCACGCTGCAGCAAGGTGCCGGAGCGGTCGTCATTCAGCGTGAACACCCACGGCGTACCTGCCTGAAACGCCAATTTGCTGACCCAGCCAAAGTTCTGCCCGCTGCACACCACCACCGAGGGCTCGGCATTGCTAATGAAGTACGCCATCTCGGCACTTTGATACGCGGTATTGAGCGGCACATAGATCAATCCCGCACGCAGCACCGCCAGGTAAAGCATGAGCGCCTCAACCGACTTTTCCACCTGCACCACAATGCGCGCGTCCGCGGGCAAATCCAGCGACAGCAAAAAGTTGGCCAACATGGCGCTTCCACGCTCCAGGTCTCGCCAGGTGTAAAAAAGCGGGTGTTCCGTTTCGACGGCCGTACTGTCCAGATCGGACGGGAAGGCTGCCCGCAGCGCTGAATACAGATTAGAGCTTGGGGTCGGCATCTCTGACGTCTCCAGGGTGAAGCAGCATTTTGACACCTGATTCAAAACGCCGCTGGGCGTTTTTCAAGGAAGGCAGCAACACCTTCACGGTGCTCGGGATGTGGGGCGTAAGCGTAAGGGTCAGCCATACCCAAGCCAGTTCCAGCTTCTATATCGATAGCGCTGCCCTGCACTTGAGATTGCGCTAGCGGCTGGTTGAGCGCACGAAAAGTCTGCTTGTTCAGGCGTGCGGCCATGGGCGACAGAGCCGCCATGCGCAACAGCGTAGCCTGCGTGTGGTCGGCCAGCGCCTCATCGGCCACCACCCGGGTCAAGAAACCGCGTGCCAGCATCTCGTGGGCGTCCAGTACCGCCGCCTCCAGCAGTATTTGCCTTGCCACCGTAGTGCCGACTTCACGCAGCAAAAGAGCAGCTTCGCGTGGTGCCATCGGGAAACCCAAACGCGCAATCGGAGCGCCAAATCGTGCTGACTGCGCGGCCAGACGAATGTCGCAGCAGCTGGCAATCTCCAACCCGGCACCCATGCAGTTGCCACGGATCTTGGCCAGCACGGGCAAGTCGCAGTCCAGCATGGCTTGCAGTGCACCCCAAACGTCCTGCTCGTGAAACACCCGCAGACTGGCGGGATCAAAGCGAAACTCCGGGTACTCTGAAATGTCGCCACCCGCACAAAAATGCGACCCGGCACCCGTCACCACCACACAGCGCAGGCTGGCGTCCTGGGCAATCCGCTCAAAAACCGTTTTGAGCTCACGCCACATGGCACGGGACATGGCATTGAAGCGCTGTGGGTAGCGCAGCGTGACCCGCGCCACAGCGTGATGGCATTCCAGTTCAACCCGCGCCGGCATACTTACACCCTCTCAGAAAACTACTTTTTGTAGCAATAAACATAGACTGTTATTTCGCTACAACCCTATTTCGTCTGATTTTTTCATGCTGACCGGCCCACAACCAAAGACCGGCACCACCCACCATCATTGGAAGACACAGCCATTGCCCCATACTCATCCCCAGGCTCAGCAGGCCCAGGTGTGCGTCGGGCTCGCGGAAAAACTCCGCCGTGAAACGAAACAAGCCGTAGCCCAACAAGAAGGCAGCTGCCACCTGACCCGGAGCACGTGGCTTGCGGGCATACCACCACAGCAGCACAAACAACAGCATCCCTTCGAGCAGAAACTGATACACCTGCGACGGGTGCCGGGGTAAATCACCGGCACCACGAAACACCATGCCCCAGGGCAAATCGGCGTCAGCAACCCGACCCCACAGTTCGCCATTGATAAAGTTACCTACCCGTCCCATGGCCAGACCGGTCGGCACACAGGGCGCCACAAAATCAGCCACCTGCAACAGTGGGCGCTTGCGCGACCAGGCGAACCAAATCTCGGCCACGATCACACCCAACATCCCACCGTGAAAACTCATGCCGCCCTGCCACACGGCCAACACTTCCAGTGGATGCGCCAGGTAATAACCGGGTTTGTAAAACAGACAGTAGCCTATTCGCCCGCCCAGCACCACACCCATCACCCCGAGAAACAGGATGTCTTCCACGTCACGCCGACTCCAGGCCTGCGCCCCTTGAAGCGAGGCAAACGGTTCATGGCGCAAACGCCGATGGCCCAGCAACATGAACAGGCCAAACGCGGCCAGATAGGTCAGGCCATACCAGTGAACGGCCACTGGCCCGAGTTGCAGGGCCACAGGGTCGATATGAGGATGAATCAACATGGGGTGCGATTGTGCAACACGCCTTGCGCAACGCATTGGCTGCGGCAATGTCCCCGCCCGTGACAAGCTCAAGCCCGCCTGTGCTACCTTCTGCAGCCTTTGTC
This sequence comes from Rhodoferax sp., assembly GCF_018063565.1. Taxonomy (GTDB): domain Bacteria; phylum Pseudomonadota; class Gammaproteobacteria; order Burkholderiales; family Burkholderiaceae_C; genus Rhodoferax. The sequence goes on along the minus strand of NZ_JAGPBB010000050.1, from coordinate 3,718 downwards.
AAGCCGTTTCAATGGAGTGTGGTTGCGTGAAGAAACTGATTTTGTTCTGGAGTTTTTTGATGATGCTGGTCAATCTGCAAGCAGCACCGGTGGCTGTTGACGGCTACAGGCACGTGAAAACCGTGGGTGCGATCGATGAATACACCCTGCAGTCGAATGGCTTGCAGGTCTTGCTGTTGCCTGATCACACCAGCCCGACACTGACCTTCATGGTCACCTACCGTGTCGGTTCACGCAATGAGGTGACCGGCACCACCGGTGCCACCCACATCCTGGAACACCTGATGTTCAAGGGCACGCGGCAGCGCCCCAACAGTTCACCGGACAATGTCAAGCAGTTGCTCGAACGCACCGGCGCACGCTACAACGCCACCACCTGGCTGGACCGTACCAACTACTACGAGAACGTGGGCAGCGAGCATCTGGCCACCATCGTCGCGCTGGAGGCCGACCGCATGCGCAATCTGTCCCTTGACGACGCTGACCGGCAGTCCGAAATGACGGTGGTGCGCAATGAGTACGAACGTGGCGAGAACTCGCCGTTCCAGGCCCTTTACAAGGAAATTTTCCACACCGCCTTTGTGGCGCACCCCTACCATCACAGCACCATTGGCCACCGCAGTGACATTGAGAAGGTCAGCATTGACAAGCTGCGCGAGTTTTACGACACCTTCTACTGGCCCAACAACGCCACGGTAAGCCTGGTCGGAGACTTTCAGCCACCCCAGGCGCTGGCTTTGATCCAGCGAGCCTTTGGTGTCTACCCGAAGTCCCCCCGACCGATCCCGGCGATTTACACCGAAGAGCCCCCGCAGGACGGCCCGCGCCGGGTGACCGTCAAGCGACCGGGCCAGCTCGGCTTGCTGGCCATTGCCCACAAGATGCCGCAAGCCACCCATGCCGACTTTGCGCCCGTCAGCTTGCTCAGCGCCATCCTGAGCGACGGAAAAAACAGCCGACTCTACAAGGCGCTGACCGACAAGAGCCTGACAACCAGCGTCAGCGGCAACCCCGGGTTCAATGCCGACCCCAGTCTGCATTTGCTGTTTTTGTCACTGGCCCCCGGTGCCAGCCATGAGCAGGTCGAAAAAATTGCACTGCAAGAAATTGAGCGCATCAAGAAGGACGGCGTTTCCGAGGCCGAGTTGCAGGCGGCCATCGCCAAATCCCTGGCCAGTACCGCCTTTGACCGCGACGGCTCCTTTGCCGTCGCCGGCAATCTCAACGAGGCCATCGCCGCTGGCGACTGGACGCTGTACTACCGCGTCGATGAGTCGGTGCGCACCACCACGGCGGCCGACATCCAGCGGGTAGCACGCCTGTATTTCAATGAAGATCAAAGCACCACCGGCTGGTTTGTACCGACAACGGCCGGCGCAACTGCAGGCGCCGCACCGACTGACGCTACTGCACTGTCCCTGAGCCCCCCGGGCGGCATCGGTCCCAACTATTACCGCACGCCCGGTCTGGACGGCATGGGTGCCAACGCAGCGCAGGCGGGAGACGCCAGCGGTGGCCCGACCGCAGTACCCGTGCGCATTGCCGCCGGAACCCAACGCAGCAGGGTGGCGGGCATCGATCTGGTGCGCTATGCCACTGGCGTGAAAGACGTGGTGACGCTGCACGCCTCGTTGCCCGCCGGGCGGGCGCAAGTGATCGGCAACCCGGCCGTCGCAGCCCTGACCTCGATGCTGCTGGACAAGGGTACGCTGCAACAGGACAAGTTTGCCATCACCCAGCGCCTGGAGGCGGTTGGCGCCAGCCTGCACTTTTCGGCCGGTGTGGACACCCTGAGCATCAACGCCAAATGCCTGAAAAAAGACCTGCCTCTGGTGCTTGGCCTGATGGCTGAGCAACTGCGAACACCTGCGCTGAGTGCCGATGAGTTTGCCAAAGTGAAACAGCAGTTGGCAGGTGGCATCAAACGCAGTCTGGAAAACACCGACTTTCGCGCCGCTGACAGCTTCAGCCGGATCATCTACCCCTTGGGTCACCCCAATCGGTCAACCGAACCCAACCAACTGCTCGCGGCCATTGAGACTGCTCAACTTGACGAGGTTAAAGCTTTTCACCGGGCACATTACGGCCCCGCGCACATGACCCTGGTCGTCGTGGGTGACCTGGCGGACACCAACGTGCCAGCTGAAGTGGAAAAAGTATTCACCGGCTGGCAGGGCGGCAGTGCCCCGGTGCGCCACGCGAAAGCCCCATCACTGGGCGCCGCAAAGGTTGAGACCGTTCCGGTGAACGGAAAAACCAGTGTTTCGGTGCTGCTCGGCCAGGCCACCGGCCTGGGTCACCAGCACCCCGATGCCCTGGCGCTGCGCGTGGCCACCGCCATTTTGGGCAGCGGTTTCACCGGTCGGCTGATGGCCACCGTGCGCGACCAGGAAGGACTGACCTACGGCGTGAGCGCCAGCATGGGCAGTGACAGCTACAACCAGGGTGACTGGCGCATCGGTGCCACTTTTTCGCCCGCCCTGCTGGAGAAAGGTCTGGCCTCAACGCGCCGCCAACTCGACTTGTGGTTCTTGGAGGGCGTGACGGCAGCTGAGGTCGACGCACGCAAGACCAATCTGATCGGCTCCTTCCAGGTGGCGCTGTCCACCACTGATGGACTGGCCACGACGTTGCTAACGGCGATCGAGCGGGGTTATCCGCTGTCATGGATTGACGACTACCCGGCGCAGATCCGCGCACTGACCCCGGCGCAGGTGAATACCGCCATCAAGACCTACCTGCAGCCGCAGCACATGATTTTGGTGAAAGCGGGCAGTCTGCCAGCCGCCGAGAAGCAATGACGGCGGGGGCCTTGGGGCAAAGCGCCGGTCAGTTGGCCACAAGAACGTATTCGCGGTCGTCCATGGGTATGCCACGGATGATGTCGTTGCCCACCAGCACCTGAATGAAACCATAGCCCGCCTTTTGCAGAACCCGCTCGGAGGCGGCGTTGCCTGCGGTCACCGTGGCCACCAGGCGATGCACTCCCTGGCCGATCAAGTGCTGGGTAGCCGCCTGCACCGCCTCGGTGGCGTAGCCTTGACCCCAGTGCGGGGGGAAAAGGAAGTAGCCTACATTGCTTGCTTCGAAAGCCAGGGTGATTTCGGCGTCGACACGGCCAATGTACACACCATCCGATTTGCGGCGCAATGCCCAAGTCGGCCAGGCGGTTTGGCCATCGGGCGCTACGCGGGCCTCGCTGCGCCCCAGTTGCCCACGCAGCTTTTCCAGGCTGATGGGCTTGTCCATGGAAATCCATTGGTAAATCGCGTCGTCATGCAAGGGCTCAAAGAAGGCCTCGGCATGGCGCTCGCCCATGGGCTCCAGCACCAACCGATCCGTGTCGAGCGGTGGGCACAGTCGCAACGCCACGTCTGCCTGCATGCGGGGTGCAGAGGCCGATGAGACCGCAGGTTCAGCTTTTTCTGGCATCAGGCAGCAGGCTTGGAACATATCAGGCTCTAGCCCTTGTAATGACTAAATTAATAGCTATCAAATACAAATCAAATTCCGGATCGTCGCCCAAACATCAGGCTTGGCTCGGCAGGGGTTCTGCCACTGGTTCTGCCGTTCCAAACTTGCGCTTCCACCAGCGCGGCAAATTGTCCAGATAGGTGTAGAGCACGGGCACCACCACCAAGGTCAGCAAGGTAGAGGTGATCAGCCCGCCAATCACTGCCCGACCCATCGGAGCCTGTGACTCGCCCCCTTCGCCCGC
>NZ_JAGPBB010000195.1 GCF_018063565.1 Rhodoferax sp. | reverse complement strand
ATGGTCGCCAACCGCACCTTTGATGGTGGCCGCCTGCGCGACGATGGCGTCCAGTGAACCGAACTCGTTCAACCATTTGGCCGCAGTTTTTGGCCCTACTTTGGGTACACCCGGCACGTTGTCCACGGTATCTCCCACCAAGGTCTGGTAGTCCCGCATCAGGTGCGGCGGCACGCCAAATTCGGCAGTCACACCCGCCACGTCGCGACGCTTGCCGTTCATGGTGTCAATGATGGTGACGTTGGCATTCACCAGTTGCGCCAGGTCCTTGTCACCGCTGCTGACAATCACCTCCATACCCAGCCGGGCACCTGCGGCAGCCAGTGTGCCAATCACGTCATCGGCCTCGACCCCAGGCACATCAAGCACCTTCCAGCCCATCAAGCGAACCACTTCATGGATCGGTTCGATCTGGCGTCGCAGATCATCGGGCATCGGCGAACGATTGGCTTTGTACTCGGGGTAAATTGCATCCCGAAAATTCGGGCCCTTGGCATCAAACACACACGCGGCGTACTGTGCAGGCACCTCCTTGCGCAGACTCTGCAGCATATTGATCATCCCGCGAATGGCACCAGTGGGCATGCTGCCCGGGTCACCGGGTACTGCCCGGAGATCCGGCATGGCATGGAATGCCCGGTACAGGTAGCTGGAGCCGTCCACCAGCAGCAGCGTTAATTTTGGGGCAGTGTTCATAGTGACATTTTGCCTGCGCATTCGGGCAACGGGTCCGCTTCCTTACAATCCTCCGATGCTTTTTTGCCCGATCCATTTTTTCCTGCTGGTGTTTTCTGGTGCCATGGCTGGGCCTGGCCTCACTCTGGCTGGCACCGCTGCCACTGCGCCCTGATTCATGGCTGTTTACACCGAGGTCTCCAAAAAAGAGGCTCGCTCCCTGTTGCGTGCACTAAATCTGGGCGAACTCAGTCACATGCAAGCCTGCACCGGCGGCATTGAAAACACCAATTACTTTGTCACTAGCCAAAATGATGGGGTGACGCGCGATTACGTTTTGACGCTGTTTGAACGCCTGACCGCCGACCAATTGCCGTTTTACCTGCATTTGATGAAACATTTCGCCCAGCAAGGCATTGCTGTGCCGGAACCTCAAGGTGATTCAAAAGGCAAACTGGTATTTGAGCTCCAAAATAAGCCGGCTGCGGTGGTTACCCGGTTGCGTGGCCAGAGCGTGCAACAACCCACCGCCGAGCATTGCGCGCAGATGGGGGCGACCTTGGCACGACTGCATCTGGCTGGTCAGAACTTCGCATTGCAACAACCCCACCTGCGTGGGCTGGCATGGTGGAACGACACCGTGCCGCAGGTGCTGCCTTTTCTTGACACCAGCCAGGCCGACCTGATGAACGCAGAGTTGGCACTGCAAAATCACCTGGCAACCTCGAGCCGTTACAACGCACTGCCACGCGGCCCGATCCATGCCGATCTTTTTCTGGACAACGTCTTGTTTACCGATCTGGACGGAAAACCGATCCTCAGCGGCATTTTCGACTTTTATTTCGCCGGGGTTGACACTTGGCTCTTTGATATGGCCGTCTGCCTGAATGTTTGGTGTGTTGACCCGTCAGCGCATATTCATCAACCATTGTTAGCTAGTTCTTTTATAGCATCTTATAACGTCGTCAGACCCTTGGAGGACAGCGAGCGCGCCTTGCTGCCCGCGATGCTGCGAGCCGCAGCATTGCGCTTCTGGATCTCCCGGCTGTGGGACCAGTTCCTGCCTCGCCAGGCCAGCGTTCTTGAGGCCCATGATCCCGCACATTTTGAGCGCGTGCTGCGGCTTCGTGCCGCCGCCCCATTGGACTATTTTTCGCTGGCGGGTCTGTCATGAAACTGCGACTCGTGCCGGCTCGTCAGGGCGTTTCCTGGGTCAGGCTTGGTGTGCGCACTTTTTTCAGGCAACCGTTGGCGCTCGCCGGGCTGCTGTTCATGTTCATGGCGCTGATGTCTGTGGCTGGCATGGTGCCGTTGATCGGTCTGCCCATTGCCATGACCCTGTTGCCGGCCTGTACGCTGGGTTTGATGGCAGCCTCGCGTGAAGCGACGCAAGGACGTTTTCCCATGCCCTTGATTCTGCTGACTGCCTTTCGCTCCGGTGCGCCGACCTTGCGCGCCATGCTGACCCTGGGTGCACTCTATGCACTTGGCTTTGTCGCTGTGATGGGGCTGTCCTATCTGATTGATGGCGGTGGTTTTGCAGGCATGTATCTGGGTGGTCAGGCGCCCACCAGCGAGATGCTGGTTTCGGCCGAGTTTCAGGCTGCGATGTGGGTCTTTATCGGCTTGCATCTGCCCTTGTCCTTGCTGTTCTGGCATGCACCGGCCCTGGTGTACTGGAACAAACTGTCACCTGCCAAAAGCATGTTTTTCAGCATCGTTGCGTGTTTTCGCAACTTTTGGGCCTATACCCTGTTTGCCGGGCTGTGGATGGGCATCATGGTGGTGACTGTATTGCTGGTAACGGCGCTGTCCAGTCTGCTCGGCAGTCCAGGATTGGCCGCTTCAATGATGCTGCCG
>NZ_JAGPBB010000194.1 GCF_018063565.1 Rhodoferax sp. | reverse complement strand
GATGCCGCCCGGATGCCGGTTCGTTTTGTGCCGCAAACCTGTTTGCCCACTGGCATGGCCTATGAGGTTTTTATTTTTGAACGCCAACAATGCCCGACCCGCGAGGGTCTGCATGATTTTTTCAATGGGCTGGTATGGCTGAACTTTCCCTTGACCAAACGGCGCCTCAATCAGCTGCACATGGCTCAGATCGCGGCCACCGGCATTGCTGCGGTCCGTGGTCCCGCGCGAGATGCCCTCACCGTACTGGATGAAAACGCCGCGTTGCTGCGTGCGCCCGATGTGTTGTGGGACGCGCTGGTGGCCAAAGACTGGCAACTTCTGTTCGGAGAGCTGCGCCCCCTGTGGCAACAGGCCAGACTGCTGTTGTTCGGCCACGCTTTGCTGGAAAAGCTGGTTTTTCCAAGAAAATCGATCACAGCGCATGTCTGGCGTGTATCTTCAGATACTGATTTGATAGCAGATATGGACGCCTGGCTGGCCGCTGACCTGTCTGCGGAGCGCTTGGCGGCCAAACCGTTCGCGCACCTGCCGGTGCTGGGAGTGCCGAGCTGGTGGGAGGCCAATGCCGACCCCGGGTTTTATGCCGATGTCGACGTGTTTCGACCACCCCGCACGCAGCGGGCCAACCGCGCTAATCCGGCATAACGCGTGAGGATTTGCCACGTTTTGACCTTGATTTGCCGCAGCACGCCACTACCATTGGGTCTGTTCTGCGGCATGGCCGCTTTGTCTTGATCGAGGAAAAAATGAAACGAATCCTGTTGTTTGTACTGACCAATGTGATGGTGGTGGCAGTGCTGGGCATTGTGTCGAGCCTGCTTGGGGTTAACCGCTATTTGACTGCCAACGGGCTGAACCTGGGTGCGTTGCTGGGATTTGCGCTGGTGATGGGTTTTGGTGGTGCCATCATTTCGCTGTTGATCAGCAAACCCATGGCCAAATGGTCGTCCGGCGTGCGTATCATCAATCAGCCTTCCAGCGCCGATGAGGCCTGGATCGTCGAGACGGTGCGCAAACTGTCGGACCGAGCCGGCATCGGCATGCCGGAGGTGGGCATTTTTGAAGGCCCGCCCAACGCTTTTGCCACCGGCGCGTTCAAGAACTCGGCGCTGGTCGCGGTCAGCACCGGTTTGCTCCAAGGCATGACGCACGAGGAAATCGAGGCCGTGATTGGTCACGAGGTGGCCCACGTTGCCAATGGCGACATGGTGACGATGACGCTGATCCAAGGCGTCATGAATACGTTTGTGGTGTTCTTGAGTCGGGTCATCGGGTATGCGGTTGACAGCTTTTTGCGCAAGGGTGATGACCGCGACAGTGGACCCGGCATCGGGTACATGATCACGACCATTGTGCTCGACATCGTGCTGGGTTTCGCAGCGGCCATCGTGGTGGCCTGGTTTAGCCGACAGCGTGAGTTCCGCGCCGACGCCGGTGCCGCACAGTTAATGGGGCGCAAGCAACCCATGGTCAATGCACTGGCGCGCCTGGGTGGCATGGAGCCTGGCCATTTACCCAAGAGTGTGGCGGCGTTTGGCATTACCGGTGGCATCGGCCAGTTGTTTTCCACCCACCCGCCGCTGGAGGATCGCATTGCGGCGCTACAAAGTGCCCAACTGAAGTAGCCGCCAAGACACCTTTTTTTTGAGATCACCTCTTTGCCCTGTCGCGGCGCTTGCCCGGCAGGGTTTCTTTTATTTGATGCGGCTGGGATAGACTCAAAGCATGGAACTCTCAACCTGGTTAGCTTTTTTCGCCGCCTCCTGGGCCATCAGCATTTCACCCGGACCGGGTGCGGTTGCCTCGATGAGTGCCGGGCTCAACCATGGCTTTCGTTACGGCTATGTCACGATCTTTGGTCTGGTTCTGGGGATCTGGACACAACTGCTGATCGTTGGGGTGGGCTTGGGAGCGCTGATTGCGGCCTCCGGCACCGCGTTTACCGTCGTCAAATGGCTGGGCGTGGCCTATCTGGTGTGGCTGGGCATCGCGCAGTGGCGTGCGCCAGCGCGGCCGATGGTGGCGCTGTCGGATTCTGGCGAGGTGGTGACCCAGCGCGCGTTGATCCTTAAGGCCTGGTTGATCAATATTGTCAACCCGAAAGGCACGGTGTTCCTGCTGGCGGTGGTACCGCAGTTCATCAACCTGGCGCAGCCCTTGCTGCCGCAGTACCTGATCATTGGTGCCACCCTGGCCTTTACCGACCTGGTGGTGATGACCGGTTACACCGCGCTGGCGGCCAAGGTCTTGGGCGCACTCAAGGAGCCATCGCACATTCGCGCCATGAACCGCGTCTTTGGCAGTCTGTTTGTCATTGCCGGGTCGCTGCTGGCGTTGTTCAAGCGCTCCGGCTAGACGCGCAGTCAGGGCCTGAAGCCGCGGTTGGTGGGGAGTCGGCGCTGGCGTCGCTCGTTGAGGTGGGGCTCCGGGCCGTCGCAGGCCTGGCGGTATTTTTGCAACGTCCTTTGTGCTTTTCCCAGCACTGTCTCAGCGCCATACCCGCCCAGATCCAGAGTGCCAAATCGCACACCCGTCAGCAATTCCATGC
>NZ_JAGPBB010000049.1 GCF_018063565.1 Rhodoferax sp. | reverse complement strand
GTGTATTTGTCAAACGCGTGCAGCGATTTGTCGCGCCCTACCCCGCTTTGCTTGTAGCCGCCAAATGGCACGGTGATGTCGTCCTCGTCGTATTGGTTGACGTGCACCGTGCCTGCGCGCAGCGCACGCGCGATGCCGTGGGCGCGGTTGATGTCGCGCGTCCAAACAGCCGCCTGCAGGCCGTAGATGCTCGCATTGGCCTGGCGCACCACCTCGGCCGCGTCGGTGAACGGCATGACTGACAGCACCGGGCCAAAAATCTCCTCACAGCAAATCTTCATTTCGGGCTTGACGCCGGCAAAGATGGTCGGCTGCACATAGCAGCCGCCGCTGTCGCTCATGGCCTGTTCGCCACCGTACAACAGGCTGGCCCCTTGTGCCTTGCCGCTTTCGACATAGCGCAGCACCGTGTCCATTTGGGTTTTGTCCACGATGGCACCCATGATGGTGTCCGGGAGAAGCGGATTCGCGGGGGCAAATTTGGGGGCCATTGCCACGGCCTTTTCCAGAAACTGTTCCTGGATGCTGGCTTCGACAAACAGGCGCGACGGCGCGTTGCAGCTTTCGCCCTGGTTAAAGAAGATGCTGCCCACGGCGGCTTCCACTGCCTTGTCCAGATCAGGGCAGTCGGCAAACACGATGTTGGGCGACTTGCCACCGAGTTCAGTCCAGGCGCGTTTGAGGTTGCTTTGGCCAGCCATCACATGGATTTGTTTGCCGACGCGCGTGGAGCCGGTAAAGCCGATGCAGTCCACGTCCATGTGCAGCGCCAGCGGCGAGCCCGCCTCGGGGCCGTAGCCGGGCACCACGTTAAACACACCGGGGGGAATGCCAGCCTCGATCGCCAGTTCTGCCAGCCGCAGCGCGGTCAAGGGAGATTTCTCGCTGGGCTTGAGCACCACCGAATTACCCGCAGCCAACGCTGGCGCGATCTTCCAGGCGGCCATGATCATCGGGTAATTCCACGGCACGATGACACCGACCACGCCCATGGGTTCGCGGGTGATCAACGCCAGCGCGGTGCTGGGCGTGGGGGCAATTTCGTCGTAGATTTTGTCCACCGCCTCGCCATACCAGCGGATGCAGTTGGCGGCGCTGTTGACGTCCACCGCGCGTGAATATTTGATGGGTTTGCCCATGTCCAGTGTTTCCATCAGCGCCAACTCTTCGACGTGGATCAGCAACTGGTCGGCGAACTTGATCATCACGCGTTTGCGCGCGGCTGGTGACATGCCACACCAGCGCTTGTCTTCAAACGCGGCGCGGGCAGCGCTCACCGCTGCGTCGATGTCGGCCTCGGCGCAGCGGGCGACCTGAGTCAGCAGACGGCCATCGACAGGGGAGATGCAGTCGAAGGTTTGCAGGGTGCGGGCGGAAGTGCGCTCACCGTTGATGAAGGCCCGGCCGTCGTAGATTGTGCTCATGGGTGTCTTCCTTGGGTTTAGTTGATGTTATTGGGTCAGGTTGGGGCTGGTTGGCGTTGGCCCGCAGAATTGGTGTCAGAGCCCAGTTTGGTTTGGCGCTGTCAACAGTGCCAGACTTGTTGGGCCGAACTGGGATCCGACCCCGAATCTGCTACACCGGTTTGCACCAACGTCTGTAACGGCAGAACTGCTCTTGGGTATCGGGTTGCCTTCTGCGCCTCATTTGGGTTGCAGGGCGGCCAGTTCGGCGCGGGTGGCTGCGGCTATTTCGCGCTCACGCTTGCGGGTTTGGCGGGCTACCCAGACGCTGTAGGCGATCACAACAAAGGTCACCGAGACGATCAGCAAGGTAGCGGCGGCGTAGATGGTCGGGTTGATGCCGCGTCGGGCGTAACCAAAAATGACTTGTGGCAAGGTGTTGACACCTGGGCCGGACAAAAATTCAGAGATCACCACGTCGTCAAAACTCAACGTGAACGCCAGCAGGTAGGCCGCCAGAATGGCCTGAAAGATGTTGGGCATGGTGACCAGAAAAAACACCTGGAACGGGCGGGCACCCAGGTCCATCGCCGCTTCTTCTATGGCGCGGTTCATTTCCAGCAGGCGGCTTTGCACCACCACCATGCCGTAGGCCATACCCAGCAGCGTGTGGCCCAGCACGATGGTCAACATACCACGCTGCGGCCAGCCAAACGCGTTCTGAATGCCCACCATCAGTAGCAGCAGCGACAAGCCGATCACCACTTCAGGCATCACCAGCGGGGCATTGACCATGCCGGAGAACAGCGTGCGTCCGCCAAAGCGCCGGTAGCGCACCAACACAAAGGCCGCGAAAGTGGCCAGTACAGCGGACGCAATACCAGACGCCGTGGCCACCTGCAACGACAGCCAGAAACCATCCACAATCTTGGTGTCCTTGGTCAGCGCTTCGTACCAGCGTAGCGAAAAACCCGTGAACTGCGCATCTTGCCGTGTGCTATTGAACGAGAACACGATCATGAACATCAGCGGCAGGTACAAAAACAAAAAGGTCAGCGCCATCCACGCCTTGCCAAAGTAACGGAGCAGAAAGTTGTTCATGAAGCGCTCCCTAATGGCGTGGCTCGGCCGCTTCGCCGGTGTAGTGGTAGTAAATCGCCAGCGGAATCACGATCAGCCCAATCATGATGACGGCCAATGCCGAGGCACGCGGCCAATTGTTGCTGGTGAACATTTCATCCCAAACCACCCGGCCAATCATGATGTTTTCCGGGCCACCCAGCAGTGACGGAATCACAAATTCACCGACACAGGGAATGAAAACCAGCATGAAACCGGCGATGATGCCGGCCTTGGACAGCGGCACCGTCACCAGCCAAAAGGCTTTGAGTGGCGTCGTACCCAGGTCGTACGCAGCTTCGAGCAGACGGAAGTCCATCTTCACCAGATTGGCGTATAACGGCAGCACCATAAACGGCAGATAGACATAAGTCATGCCGACCAGCATCGAGACATTGGTGTAGAGCATCTGGATCGGCTCGCTGATGATGCCCAGCGCCAGCAACACCTGATTGATCACACCCTGATCGGCCAATATACCCTTCCAGGCATACACACGCAGCAAAAACGAAGTCCAGAACGGCAACATCACCATCATCAACAACGCCGGGCGCACGCTGGCCGGACTACGGGCAATGAAATACGAGAACGGGTAGCCGATCAGCAGACAGAGCATGGCCGTCGCCAGCGCGTAGGCAATCGAGCGCGCATAGGCCTCGATGTAGATGGTCTGAAACAGCTGCCCGCTCTCCTCGGCCGAGCGAAAGATCGTCCAGTAGTTTTCGTACTTGAGATGCAGCAAGCCGGTGCTGGAGTCCCAGATTGGCTTGAACGGCGAGATGTCGTTGCCCATGTCGACAAAGCTGATGTACAGCAGAATCAAAAAAGGCAACAGAAAGAACACCACCAGCCAGGTGAAGGGCAAGCCGATCACAAAACGCCTTCCTGGCATCTTGATTGTGGGTAAGTTCATGACAGCACCCCGGTCAATCGCGCAGCAACACCGCGTCGGTGTCGTCCCACCAGAAAAACACCTGGTCTTCCCAGGTGATGTCGAGCATGTTCAGGTGCGAGCCATTGGGCTCGGTGATCTTCATGCGCTTGCCCTGTGGCGTGACCACAATGTAAGTGTTGTAAGAACCAAAGTAAGCGATTTCCTTGACCTGTCCATTGAACAGGTTGCGGTTCAGTCCCGGTGGAGCCACCTTGCCAATGCTGACTTTCTCAGGCCGCACTGCCACCGCCACCGGCATGCCCAGCGTACCGCTGATGCTGTGTCCCACGTGGATCTCGCCAATGGCGGTCTGGGCAGCGCAATGGTCTGGTTCATCGACACTGAGCTTGCCATCGAGCATGTTCACGCTGCCAATAAAGTCGGCCACAAATCGGTTGCGCGGGTATTCGTAGATTTCTTGCGGTGAACCCACCTGCTGCACCCGGCCCTTGCTCATGACGGCAATGCGACCGGCCATGGTCATGGCCTCTTCCTGATCGTGCGTCACCATCACACAGGTCACACCGACTTTTTCAATAATGTTGACCAGTTCGAACTGGGTTTGCTCGCGTAGCTTTTTGTCTAGCGCCCCCAGCGGCTCGTCGAGCAGCAACACCTTGGGTCTTTTGGCCAGGCTGCGCGCCAGTGCCACGCGCTGCTGCTGCCCGCCTGACAATTGGTGCGGCTTGCGTTTGGCATAGGGGCCAAGTTGCACCAGATCGAGCATTTCACCCACCCGTTGCTGGATATCCGCCTTGGGCAGGCCCTCGCGCTTGAGACCAAAGGCGATGTTCTCCCAGATGTCCAGATGCGGAAACAGCGCATATGACTGAAACATCATGTTGAACGGTCGCTCATACGGTGCCAGACCTGCCACGTCCTGCCCGCTAAGCAAAATCCGCCCCGAAGTGGGTTTCTCAAACCCAGCCAACATGCGCAGCAAGGTTGACTTGCCACAACCCGAACTGCCCAAAAGGGCAAAAATCTCGCCTTGTTTGATCGACAGATTGACCTCATCGACGGCCAGCGCTTCATCAAAGCGCTTGACCAGCTTTTCGGTGACCAAATAGTCTTTTCGGGGGTCTTTGTCAGCCATGTGCTCACCTCAGGCTCGCGCCGCGTCAATCACAAACACAAAAAAAGGCTGTTCGTACCAACGGTACCAACAGCCTTGCTTCACTCAGCAAGCGCGATCATTTGCCTTTCTTGAACGCGTTGTAGGCCGTGGCCATGGCTTCGCGGGCTTCATTGCTGAAGCTGGACGGCGCAATCATCTTGGCGAAGTAGTCAGCTTCAACAAAAATCGTCTTGTTGCCGGCAATTTCAGGCTTGATCTTCTCAACCGCTGCCTTATTGGCGGTGGGGTAGTTCATCTCGTTGGTCATCAAGGCAGCGTTTTCTGCACGCAGGTAAAAGTCGATGAACGCCATGGCGTTGTTGGGATGTTTGGCATCCTTGGTGATGGCCATGGTGTCAAAGAAAATCAAAGCGCCGGTTGAAGGCAACAGAGACTCGATCTCGTCCTTGGATTTGTTCTCTTTGGCACGACCCGCTGCAATGTTGATGTCGCCCGACCAACCGATCACCACACAGGCTTTGCCGCCGGCAATGTCGTCAATCATGGTTGAACTGAACAGGCGAACGTCCTTGCGTACTTTGGCCAGCATTTCTGCTGCGGCCTTGTAATCTTCGGCGTTGTTGCTGTAGGCGTCCTTGCCGATGTAATGCAGCGCCACCGGGATGATCTCGGTTGGGGAGTCCAGATAGGCAATACCGCAGGATTTGAGTTTGCTGGTGTACTCAGGCTTAAAGACCAGGTCCCAGGCGTTCTCAGGCATGGGTGTCTTGCCCAAAGCCTTGGCAACCTTGGTCTTGTTGATACCCACAGTAGTAAAACCCCAGGCCCATGGCACAAGGTGCTTGTTGTCGGGGTCGGTATTTTTGGCCAGGGTGGCCATGATCGGCGCATCCAGATTGGCCAGATTCTTGATCTTGGCTTTATCCAGTGGCTGGAACATGCCACCTTCGATCTGTGGCTTGGCAAACACCGAACCAGGCACCACGATGTCATAACCGGTACTGCCTGCCACCAACTTGGCATGCAGCGCTTCATTGGTCTCAAAGGTGTCGTAATTGACTTTGATGCCGGTTTCTTTCTCAAAGGCGGCAATCATGCCTTCAGGGATGTAGTCAGGCCAATTGTAGATATTGAGCACTTTTTCTTCAGCAGGTGCCGGTGCGGGGGCCGGGGCACTGGCAACCGGTGCCGGAGCCGGCGCAGCAGCCGGTGGCTCTTCTTTTTTGCCACATGCGGCCAAAACCAGCGCCGACAGCGCAAAAGTTGCAAGGTACTTCTTCATCATGAAACAAACTCCATCAAAGAGAAAGAAAACGAAATCAGAGAAAGGGGAACGGCTAGTTTAAGGTCTAGCAAAAACCAGACCACAAAATTATGAGCCAAAATACTCAGAGCAAACCCTTGGCTTGCAGATCCTGCAGCGTCAAATCCAGCGCCTGGCGTATCAGACGCATCAGTTCGTCGATCTCGACATGGGCCAAGGTGAGTGGCGGCGCAATGATCATGCGGTCACCTACGGCGCGCATGATCAGACCGTTGCGAAAACAGTGCCCGCGGCAGACCATGCCCACCGCATCGTTTTCATTGAAGCGCTCTTTGGTCTGCTTGTTCTTCACCAGCACCAGACCTGCCACAAAACCGCAGGTCTCGGCCATGCCCACCAGCGGATGGTCGTTGAGCTCTGCATAGCATTTGGCAAAGTACGCCCCCGCCTCGCCGCGCACGCGCTGCGGCAGTTGCTCGGCCTCCATGATTTCCAGATTGGCCAGTGCCACGGCGCACGCCACCGGATGCCCGCTATAGGTGTAGCCGTGATTGAACTCGCCACCTTTTTCAATCAGCACTTTGGCCACCCGATCGCCGACCATCACGCCGCCGAGCGGAATGTAGCCGCTGGTCACTGCCTTCGCAAAGGTCACCAGATCGGGTTGGTAGCCAAACTTTTCGTAAGCAAACCAGTGCCCCAGGCGGCCAAAGGCGCAGATCACTTCGTCGCTGATGAGCAAAATGCCATATTTGTCGACGATGCGCTGAATTTCGGGCCAGTAACTGGCCGGTGGGATGATCACGCCGCCGGCGCCTTGAATGGGCTCGGCGATAAAGGCGGCCACCTTGTCAGGCCCGATCGCCAGGATTTTCTCCTCGAGCCAGCCAGCTGCACGGATGCCAAATGCGTCCGCCGACTCACCCGGTTTGCCGTCCTCAAAGTAGTAAGGCTGGCCGATATGCGTGATGTTGGGGATAGGCAAATCACCCTGCGCGTGCATGCCGCTCATGCCACCCAGTGAGGCACCCGCCATGGTGCTGCCGTGGTAAGCGTTGTGCCGGCTGATGATCACCTTGCGCTGCGGCTGACCCAGCAAATCCCAGTAGCGGCGCACCATACGCACGTTGGAATCGTTACTCTCGGAACCGCTGGATGAAAAGAACACATGTTCGAAGCTGCGGCCATGCACCGTCGGTGCCAGCGAGGCCAGCTTGGCGGCCAGCTTGACTGCGGGCACGTTGGTGGTCTGGAAGAAACTGTTGTAAAACGGCAGCGTCATCATCTGCTGGTGGGCCGCGTCGGCCAATTCCCTGCGGCCGTAACCAACGTTGACACACCACAGGCCGCTCATTGCGTCAAACAGCTTTTCGCCCTCGGAGTCCCACACATAAACGCCCTCAGCGCGGGTGATCACGCGCGCACCCCGGGTGGCCAGGTCGCCGTGGTCGGTAAACGGATGCATGAAATGGGCGCTATCAAGCGTCTGGATATCTTTGGTGTGCACCGGTTCGGCGGCGGTCGTATCGGTCATGAATTGCGTCCTTTTATATGAAAATAAGGCTCCAGCGCTTGTCCTTTAAGCACTAAAAGCTATACATGCAATAGCAAATGTTCACGTTCCCAAGGCGAGATCACTTTCATGAACTCCTCAAACTCGAGTTCCTTGATCTCGGAGTACACCGTGATGAACTCCTTGCCCAGCACCTCGTGCAGGTCGGACTCCCGGCGCAGCCAGTCCAGCGCTTCACCCAGACTGCGCGGCAGCGAGTACGGTGCCAGGTAGGCGTCGCCCTTCATCTCGGGCTTGGGCTTGATCTTGTTTTTCAGGCCCAGGTAACCACAGGCCAAGGTCATGGCCAGCGCCACATAGGGATTGGCATCGGCACCAATTACCCGGTTCTCGACCCGGCGCGCCGCAGGGGACGAGATCGGTGAGCGGATGCCCACGGTGCGGTTGTCATATCCCCACTCGATATTGATGGGTGCGGCTGTGTGCCGCGCCAGGCGGCGGTAGCTGTTGACGTAAGGGGCAACCAGCACCATCGCCGCCGGAATGTAGTGCTGCAGGCCGCCGATGTAATGCAGAAAGTCGTCCGAGGGGCTGCCGTCCTCGTTGCTGAAAATGTTGCGCCCGGTGAGTTTGTTGACAATGCTCTGGTGCACATGCATGGCGCTTCCAGGTTCGCCGGCAATCGGTTTGGCCATGAAGGTCGCGTACATGTCGTGGCGCAGGGCCGACTCACGTACCGTGCGCTTGAAGAAAAACACCTCGTCGGCAAGGCCCAGCGGCTCAGCGTGAAAGAAGTTGATCTCCATCTGCCCGGCGCCGATCTCGTGGATCAGTGTGTCCACGTTGAGCTCCATCTTGTCGGAGTAGTCGTAGATTTCTTCAAACAGCGGGTCAAACTCATTCACCGCGTCGATGCTATAGGCCTGGCGCGAGGTTTCCGCACGACCGCTGCGGCCAATCGGCGGGCGCAACAGCGTGTTGGGGTCGGTGTTGCGCGCGGTCAGGTAAAACTCCAGCTCGGGTGCAACGATGGGTTGCAGGCCATCAGCAGCAAACAGGTCACAGACGCGGCGCAGCACGGTGCGCGGCGCAAACGGCACCAGATTGCCCAGGTGGTCAAAACAATCGTGAATCACCTGCGCGGTAGGGTCGGTAGCCCAGGGCACGATGCGCACGGTGGAGGGGTCGGGGCGCAACTGCATATCCTTGTCGGTCGGGTCGATCACATCGTAATACGGACCACTTTCGGGGAACTCGCCGGTCACCCCCATCGCCACGACCGACTGCGGCAGGCGCATGCCGCGGTCTTCTGTGAACTTGACACGTGGCAGGATCTTGCCGCGCGCCACGCCGGTCAGGTCAGGCACCAGGCACTCCACCTCGGTCACCCGGCGCTCATTGAGCCATTGCTCAAGATCGTTGAAATTCATCGATTTTTTATCGTTCATGGTTTACTCCTTAAGACGTTGAGCCGGACAACGCCATCGGGCCAGCTGCGCATTGTGCGGGTTAAATTGGCTCACAATCAGGGCCATTTGATTTCCTTGCATGGTGCCACTTGCGGCATCAGTGCCCTCATCCTGTTCAGACCACTGTAACCCAGACCGCGTCACCACACCATGCTCTCCGAACTGTTGTTGACCGAACTCAACCACCTGCAACACAGCAAGCTGCCTTTGCATCGTCGGCTCTATGAGGCCTTGCGCCGCGCCATTCTGGACGGCAAGCTGGTGGCAGACGAGCGGCTGCCGTCCAGTCGTGACCTGGTACACGACCTGAAACTGTCGCGCAACACGGTGGTGGCCGCCATTAACCAGCTCAGCGTTGAAGGTTACCTGGTCAGCCGGGTTGGCAGCGGCACGTTCGTCAATGCCGAGGTGCCCAAACCGGCACCGCGTCGTGCCCACGCCCTGACGCACCAAAACAGCCCGCTGTCGCACCGAGGGCAAGGGTTGAGCACCCAATTTTGTGCATCTGATCTGGAAGTGCAGCCCTTCACCCCGGGCATCGCCGATTTCAGCGCCTTTCCGGTGGCGCTGTGGCAACGCCTGCAAAACAAACACTGGCGCATGACTTATCCCGACATGCTGGACTACAGCAGCGCCGGTGGTTACGCCCCACTGCGCCGCGCCGTCGCCGACTATTTGCGCGTGTTTCGCAGTGTGCCGCTGGATGACGAGCAAGTCATCATTACCAGTGGCACCCAGGAGTCGCTGGAACTGTGCGCTCAACTGCTGGCGGACCATCAGGACACGGTGTGGATCGAAGACCCGGCCTATTGGGGCGCGGTGAAAGCGTTCATGGCGACCGGCCTGCGTCTGCATGCGGTTCCGGTGGACGAGCAAGGCATCGCGCCCCGGGCGCACGATCATCAGAGCCCACCCAAACTGATCTACGTCACACCATCACACCAATACCCCACCGGTGCCGTGATGTCGCTGGCGCGACGCCAGCAGTTGCTGGCACTGGCGCGCCAGCACAAGGCCTGGGTGCTGGAAGACGACTATGACAGCGAGTTTCGCTTCAGTGGTCCACCGATCTCGTCGCTGGCCGGGCTAGACACAGACGGGCGGGTGTTGTACCTCGGGTCTTTCTCCAAGGTGCTGTATCCGGGGCTGAAGCTGGGGTATCTGGTGGTGCCCAAGGGCTTGGCTGTGGCGTTCAAGCGCGCTCATTACGACCTGAACCGCCCCGGTCAGATGCCGTTGCAAGCCGCCTTGGCCGAGTTCATCGACATGGGGCACTTTGCCAGTGCCCTGCGCCGCGCCCGTCAGAGCTACGCGCAACGGCGCCAGAGTTTGCTCACAGCGCTGCAACCCTGCCTGGGTGAACATGCCCGCATCACCGGTGCCGAGCAAGGACTGCATTTGTGCATGCGCCTGCCCGACACGCTGGATGACCGGGCGCTGGTGCAGCACATTCGCAAAACCGGCATGATGCTGCGGCCACTGTCAGCCTACTGCCTGCAACGCAGCGATGCACGCGGTCTGGTGATTGGTTACGGCTACGCACCACTGGCCGACATTGAGCACTTTGGGCCGGCTCTGGCGCAATTGCTGATGTCTCAAAGTGCATCCTTCAACCGGTGAAACAACATACCCAGCACCAGACTGGGGGTGCGCAGCAGCGGACCACCGGGAAACTTGTGGTGTTGCAGGCTGGCAAACAGATCAAACTTTTCCGCCTGGCCGGCCAGTGCCTGCGCCACCAGCTGTCCGGCCAGCCCGGTCAGCGCCACACCGTGACCGCTGAAGCCCTGCAGGTAGTAGATATTGGGAGCCACGCGGCCAAAATCGGGCGCGCGGTTCATGCTGATGTCAACGAAACCGCCCCACAAAAACTCCACGGGCACGCCTTTCAGCTGCGGAAACACCGTCGCCATGCGCCTCGCCATGAGGCTGCGCAGGTTCAACGGGGTTTTGGTGGAGTAACTGACCCGCCCGCCAAACAGCATGCGGTGGTCGGCGCTGAAACGAAAATAATCCAGAATGAAGTTGTTGTCGCAGGCTGCCGCAAGGCTCGGGATCAGCTCGCTGCAAAGTTTGGCATCCAGCGGCGCGGTGCCAATCATGTAGGTGCCCACCGGCATGATGCGCGCGCTGATTTCCGGGGCCACTTTGGGTCCATATTCGGGCAGGGTGCAATTGCCTGCCAGCACACAGAATGCCGCCTTGACGCTGCCGGTGGCGGTGCGCGCCGTCAGGTTTTGCCCACGTATCAGCTGCAGTACAGCCGAGTGCTCAAAAACCCTGACTCCCAGGGATTGCGCCGCACGCAGCAGACCCAGCCCATACTTGAGCGGATGCAAATGGCCCGAGGTGGTGTCAAAAGCCGACGCGTGGTAGATCGGGCTGTTGATGTGCCGCCGTACATCGGCACCGGTCAGCAGCTCAGCTGCAAACCCGTAGTCGCGCGCCATGCCGTTGATTTCCTGTTCCAGCGCACGCGCTTTGCGTGGCGAGTCGGCCACATGCAAATAGCCCTTGACCCAGTCGCAGTCAATGGCAAAGTCACGAACGCGCGCGTCGATCAGGTCGAGCGACTGCATCGACATGTCCCACGCCAACCTTGACTTGGCCGGACCCAGCTGATGCTCAAACGGCTCCTGGCCGCTGGCATAACCCACAATCGCCTGCCCGCCGTTCCGCCCGGAGGCACCGCTGCAAACGCGGTCGGCTTCCAGCAGTACCACCGAGTAGCCGCGTTGCGCCAGCTCGATGGCAGCGGACAGGCCGGCAAAACCAGCGCCCACGACCACCACGTCAGCTGTCGTATCCCCCTGCAGCGGCAGCAGCAGCGCCGGGCGGACAGCACTGGCCTCGTAATAACTGTTCTGGTTCAGCTGGGTATCCGAGTCAACCAACATCTCAGTGCTCCGATGCTACGGGCTTGGCCACCTGACCACACAAGTAGGTCCAGACAAACGTGGCTGCTGCACTGCTGGTGAGCTCGGCGTGATCATAGGCCGGCGCGACCTCCACACAATCCATGCCCACCATGTTCAAGCCGGACAGGTCTTCCAGCAGAGTCAGCACCTGCGAGCTGCTCAGTCCACCCGGCTCGGGGGTGCCAGTGCCGGGCGCAAAGGCCGGATCCAGACAGTCGATGTCAAGTGTCAGGTAGCAGGGTCGGTTGCCCAGCCGTTCTTTGATTTGTGCCACCACCGGTTGCAGCGTCGCACCATCGAGCCCACGCAAGCTGCGGGCGGTAAAAATCAGCCCACCCTGATCCTGCACGTATTCACGCGCGGCCCGCTCGCCGCTGGAGCGCAGGCCGATCTGCACGGTGTGCCGGGCGCTCACCAAGCCCTCCTGCAGAGCCTCGTAAGTCCACGTGCCGTGGCCCGATGGTTCGCCAAAGTGGTCGCGCCAGGTGTCGCAATGCGCATCGAAATGCACCAGCGCCAGCTGGCCGTACATGGCATGGGCAGCACGCAGCAGCGGCAGAGTCACCGAGTGGTCTCCACCCAAGAACACGCAGTGGTGCTGCGCCATCCAGGTTGCGGCTTGTATCTGGATCTGCCGGCGAAGTTCGGGCAATGGCGAAGCGTTGGGGAGGTACATGTCGCCACCATCGCCTAAATGACCGAGCGGCGTGACGTCAAAATGCGGATGAATCCCATCACACAGCATCAGACTGGCACGGCGAATTTCCTGCGGTCCAAAACGTGCACCGGGCCGATTGGTGACCGCGCCGTCAAACGGCACCCCCACTACAGCAAAGCGCTGTTGTGCCGACGCCGGGGCGGCCATAAAACGGTTGCTGTTGCTGGCGTACGCAAATTGACCGATAGACATACGAGCGGACTCCTGTTGAAACGCGTAGTTGGCCCCGATGGGCCAACCCTGTCAGTTTCGCCGCTTTCCGAGCACGCATTGGGGCCAATTGGCGCACTCGGTGACAATCCACTGCGCCACTGTAAGGACTGATCGCCCGACATTTGGCCGAAAGCTAAACAAACTCCTCGCGATGAACCCCGCTGTCACCTCATCCCCTCACCCGCCCCGCTGGCTGGCCTACTCGCTGCTGGCGCTAAGCATGTCGCTGGTGGGCAGTTATGTCGCTTTGAGCAAGCCGCTGGTGGCAGCGCTACCGGTGTTTCTGCTTGCCTGGTTGCGTTTTGGCATTGGCTTGCTGGCCATGCCACACTGGTTGATCAAGCCACCTGGCGAGTCACCCATGACGCGCAAAACGCGTTGGCTGATTTTTCTCGAGTCTTTTTTGGGCAACTTCCTGTTCACCATTTGCATGCTGTTTGGCGTCAGCATGACCACGGCCGTATCAGCGGGCGTGATCATGGCGGCCATACCCACCATGGTGGCGGTGCTGAGCTGGGTGTTTCTGCGCGAACGCATTGGCCCCAGGGTGTGTCTGGCGATTGTGCTGGCGGTGCTGGGGATCGGCTTGTTTTCACTATCTAAATCAGAGCTACAACCTCATTTGAATAAAGCGCTTGATACCAATTTATCATCAAATAATCAATGGCTGGGCAATGTGCTGGTGTTTGGCGCGGTGCTATGTGAAGCGGCCTACGCCGTCATCGGCAAAAAACTGACGGGCAGCGTGTCCCCCAAACGCATCACGGCGCTGATCAATCTGTGGGGGTTTGCGCTGATGACACCCATGGGACTGTACGCCGCCTGGTCATTCAACTTTGGCGCCGTGGCGGCGGGCAACTGGTTGCTGTTGCTGTTCTACGCGCTGGCCGCGAGTGTGTGGACGGTCTGGCTGTGGATGACCGGGCTACAAACCGTGCCCGCCTCTCGCGCCGGGGTGTTTACCGTGATGCTACCCATTGCCGCAGCAGTGGTGGGGGTGCTGGTGCTCGGAGAAACGCTAAGCGTGGTGCAGATGTTCGCATTCGGGTTGTGCTTGGGCGGTGTCGTGCTGGCAACTTTGCCCGGCACCGATCGATCCGGCCATTAGGGTGATGACAGCCCTGTGCAAAATCAGAGCAAAGCGATGTCACTCACCACCATGCCATCCGCATCGGCGTACAGCCAGTTTCCCGGATTGATCCAGACACCCTGAATCTGCACTGGAACGTCCGCAAGTCCCTGGCTTTTTTTCTCGGTCGGCATCGGTATGCTGGCCAGGGCGCGAATGCCGACCTCTTGCTGCGCCAGCTCTGCCACGTCACGTACGCAGCCATCAATGACCACGCCCGCCCAGCCGTTTCTTGCCGCTGCGGCGCCCAGATTACCCCCAAGCAGGGCGCGGCGCAGCGAACCCGCTCCGTCCACCACCAGCACCTTGCCAACCCGACCCTCTGGCGTATCGACGTAGCCGCAGCCGTCGACGGCGGCCTTGACGAGTGAGTTGTCTTCAAAACACTTGACCGTCGTCACAGGTCCGAAAAAAACCCTGCGCCCGCCAAAGTCACGAAAAACTGAAGGCAAAACACGAAAGCCAGCGCCAGCGGCGTTCTTGTTGGCGTCACACAAATCACAGGTCGCGAAGTGTTTCATATTGAACAAAGTCCTTCAAATTTGTAAAAATTGTAAATCTCGCGCCACGTTGCGACAAAAAAGTGTGTTTACGTGACGAATTTCTTACACCACGCTTGGAAAGCCGGGGTTTCTCCATTAGGATTCGGCACAACCAGCAACGGGCTGTTATTGCTGGTGATTGATCAACCACTCATAGGACAACACACATGGCAACTGCAAAGAAAGCGCCAGCTAAAAAAGCTGCTCCAGAGACCAAGGCAGCACCTGCTAAAAAAGCAGCCCCAGCCAAAAAAGCAGCTCCTGCCAAAGCCGCTGCCCCCGCTGCAAAACCAGCTGCAAAAGCACCCGCAAAAGCGCCTGCCAAAGTAGCTGCCAAAGCTGCCGCACCTGCCAAAAAAGCAGCTCCTGCCAAAGCCGCAGCACCAGCCAAGAAAGCTGCTCCGAAGAAAGCCGCTGACGGCAAGCGCTCGGTGAACGCCGCCTTCATGAAGGCCCTGACCCCCAGCGGTGCTCTGGCTGCCGTGGTGGGGGCCAAGGCCCTGCCGCGCACTGAGGTCGTCAAGAAGTTGTGGGATTACATCAAAAAGAACAACCTGCAAGACGCAGTCAACAAGCGCCTGGTCAATGCAGACGCCAAGCTCAAAGAAGTGTTTGGCAAGGCACAGGTCACCATGTTCGAGATCGCTGGCCTGATTGGCAAGCACCTCAAGTAATCCTGCTCTGACCGGTCATTCATGGCCTGGGGAAGCCGACGCGAGTCGGCTTTTTCTTTGTGGCATGATGCCGGACATTCCAAAACCCGGGCACTGCGCTGATGCTGCGTTTCCTCCTCACCCGTTTCAGTCTGATCATTCCGACTTTCATCGGTATGACGCTGGTGGCGTTCTTTCTGATCCGTCTGGTACCGGGCGACCCGATCGAGACCCTGGCAGGCGAGCGCGGCATTGACCCGCAGCGCCATGCAGAGCTGCGTCATGAATATGGTTTTGACCGCCCGATTCTGGTGCAGTACGGCATTTACATCGGACGTGTGTTGCAAGGCGACCTGGGCAAATCAGTCATCACCCACGAACCGGTGCTGAGCGAGTTTCTGGCATTGTTTCCCGCCACGATTGAACTGGCGCTGAGCGCCATTCTGTTCGCGCTGATCATCGGCATTCCGGCCGGTATCCTGGCTGCCGTCAAACGCAACACGATCCTCGACCACGGGGTGATGGGGGTATCACTCACCGGCTATTCGATGCCGATCTTCTGGTGGGGGCTGCTGCTGATCCTGCTGTTTTCGGTCAACCTGGACCTGACACCGGTCTCCGGGCGCATCGCGGTGCAGTATTTCATCGAGCCAGTCACGGGCTTTTTGCTCATTGACACCTGGATGGCAGGTGACATGGATGCCTTCTGGAGTGCGGCCACGCACCTGATTCTGCCGATGATTGTGCTGGGCACCAACCCGCTGGCAGTGATCGCCCGCATGACCCGCTCAGCCATGCTGGAGGTGCTGGGTGAGGACTACATCCGCACCGCCCGCGCCAAAGGTTTGTCCAACTTCCGGGTGGTGGCATTGCACGCCTTGCGCAATGCCTTGATTCCTGTGGTGACAGTGATTGGCCTGCAGGTGGGGGTGTTGTTCACCGGCGCCATTCTGACCGAGACCATTTTTTCATGGCCGGGTGTGGGCAAGTGGATGATCGAGGCGATTGGCCGTCGTGACTACCCCGTGCTGCAGGGCGGCATGTTGCTGCTCGGTGGCATGGTGATGCTGGTCAACCTGCTGGTCGATGTCACCTACGGCATCATCAACCCGCGTATCCGCCACTAGCTCGGACCTCCGTACCGTGACGACCCTGACCGACTCCACGCCTGTCCACACGCCGCGCCATCCGCTGCGCGAATTTTGGGACTACTTTTCGACCAACAAGGGCGCGGTGGCAGGCTTGCTGATCGTGCTGGCCGTGCTGCTGATGGCGGCATTTGCGCCGTGGATTGCCCCATTTGCGCCGGATGCCACGGATTCCAGCGTGTTCTTGGTACCACCGGCCTGGCAGGAGGGCGGATCCAGTGCCCACTTGCTAGGGACCGATGCCATCGGCCGCGATATTCTGTCGCGACTGATTTTTGGCGCACGGTTGTCGCTCACCATTGGCCTGGCGGTGGTGGCACTGTCGGTGTTGGTGGGCACCGTTCTGGGGCTGACGGCAGGATATTTTCGTGGGGTGTTCGAGATTGCCGTGATGCGTGCCATGGACATCATCCTGACGCTGCCCAGCCTGCTGCTGGCGATCGTGATTGTGGCTATTTTGGGCCCCGGGCTGATGAACGCCATGTTGGCTGTGGCTGTGGTGGTGCTGCCGCATTACGTGCGCATCACCCGTGCGGCGGTGATCTCGGAGATGTCCAAAGACTATGTCACGGCCGCACGCATGAACGGTGCTGGTCATTTGCGCCTGATGTTCTCTGAGGTGTTGCCCAATTGCACGGCACCGCTGATTGTGCAGGCGTCGCTGGGCATCTCGACCGCCATTCTGGACGCCGCGGCACTGGGTTTTCTTGGCCTGGGGGCCCAGCCACCGTCGCCCGAGTGGGGCACCATGCTGGCCGATGCGCGCGAATTCGTACTGCGCGCCTGGTGGGTGGTGACCTTTCCGGGCCTGGCGATTCTGATCACAGTGCTGGCCTTCAACCTGTTGGGCGACGGACTGCGCGACGCCTTTGACCCCAAACTCAAGCGCTAAGAGACGGCTATGGCATTGCTCGAAATCGAAAACCTCTCGGTGCAGTTTCCGTCCAAAACCGGCGTGATGCACGCCGTGGATGGCGTGTCTCTGCTCCTGGAGGCGGGCGATGTGCTGGGCATCGTCGGTGAGTCGGGCTCGGGCAAGAGTGTGACCATGATGGCGCTGATGGGTCTGGTGGCCTACCCCGGCCAGATCTCTGCCGATCGCCTGCTGTTTGATGGCCATGATCTGCTCAAGATGAGTGAGCGCCAGCGCCGCACCGTCATTGGCAAAGATATGGCGATGATTTTCCAGGACCCTACCACCAGCCTGAATCCGTGCTTCACGGTAGGTTTCCAGATGGCCGAAACTCTGCGCGTGCATCTGGGCATGGACAAGGCCGCCGCGCGCCGGCGTTCGATTGAACTGCTGGAGCAAGTTGGCATTCCCGCCCCCGAGAGCCGCCTGGGCATCTACCCGCACCAGCTCTCGGGCGGCATGAGCCAGCGTGTGATGATCGCCATGGCAATTGCCTGCAATCCAAAACTGTTGATAGCGGACGAACCAACCACGGCGCTGGATGTGACGATCCAGGCACAAATTCTCGACCTGCTGCGCACCCTGCAGAAAGACCGCAACATGGCACTGGTGCTGATCACCCACAACATGGGCGTGGTGTCCGAGATGGCGCAGCGAGTGGCGGTGATGTACGCTGGGCAGATCATGGAGGAACGCGGCGCACAAGACATCTTCGAGTCGCCGCAGCACCCTTACACCGAGGCGCTGCTGGCAGCCATGCCCGAGCGCAGTGACGGCGCCACCCGTCTGGCGACCATTCCGGGCATGGTGCCGGGTCTGTACGACCGTCCGCAAGGCTGCCTGTTTTCGCCGCGCTGCATTTATGCCAACCGGCATTGCCGCGATGAGCGGCCCGAGCTGCGCGAGTGGCAGGCCGGCATGGTGCGCTGCCACGCGCCGCTGGGTGCCACACTCCGGGAAGCCGCATGAACGCCGCTGCCAAACACCCCAGCGCGCACACCGATTCATCGCACCCGGTGGTGGTCGCGCGTGACCTCAAACAGGTCTACAAGATCAGCCATGGCGCATTTCGCCAAGCCGATCACTTGCAGGCGGTTGGTGGTGTGTCATTTGTCGTTTACCCGGGGAAAACGCTGGCGGTGGTGGGCGAGTCGGGTTGTGGCAAATCCACCCTGGCACGCATGGTGTCACTGATCGAAACCCCGACCGCTGGCAGCCTGCAACTCGGCGCGGTCGATGTAGTCAAGGCCAGCGCCAGTGAGCGCCATGAGCTACGCCGCACGGTGCAACTGGTGTTCCAGAACCCTTACGGCTCACTTAACCCACGAAAAAAAATCGGCGCCATCCTCGAGGCACCGCTCGAAATCAACACCGATCTCAATGCCACCCAGCGCGCCAGCGAAGCCCGCGACATGCTGGCCCTGGTCGGTTTACGTCCCGAACACTACGACCGCTACCCGCACATGTTCTCGGGCGGGCAACGCCAGCGCGTTGCCATTGCCCGCGCGCTGATGCTCAAGCCCGGCCTGATCGTCGCCGACGAGCCGGTGTCGGCGCTGGACGTGTCGATTCAAGCGCAAGTGCTGAATTTACTGGCCGATCTGCAGCGCGACCTGGGCCTGGCCTACCTGTTCATCTCGCACGACCTGGGCGTGGTACGCCACATTGCCCATGAGGTGCTGGTGATGTATTTGGGTCACGCCATGGAGCAAGGTGACAAGACCACGCTGTTCGCACAGCCGCTACACCCCTACACCCAAGCCTTGCTGGCGTCCACACCCGGCATCCTCGGCAGCGGTGCCAGCAAACAACGCATTGTCTTGAAGGGTGAACTACCATCACCCCTGAATCCGCCCAGCGGCTGTGTGTTTTCAACCCGCTGCCCTCATGTCACCACGCGTTGCCAGTCTGAACGACCGGAGCTGCGTGAGTTGGCCGGACGGCAAGTTGCCTGCCACGTGGCCGAACAATTTATTCAACCCGCTGCAGCGCAGCATTAACCTGTCAGGAGTCCCAAAGATGACGATTTCAAAATTCCCGCTCAAACGCACCGCGCTGTGTGTCTTTGCATTGCCAGCACTGCTGGCACTGTCGACCGCGTCGGCAAAAACGCTGGTGTTCTGCTCCGAAGGCAGCCCCGAGAACTTTGCCCCCAGCATCAACACCACCGGCACCTCGTTTGATGCGGGCGAGCAGATTTATGACAACCTGGTGGACTTTGAGCGTGGCGGCACCAAAGTCCAGCCCAACCTGGCACAAAGCTGGACCGTCTCTAAAGACGGTCTGGAGTACACCTTCAATTTGCGCAAAGGCGTGAAGTGGCATTCCAACAAAAACTTCAAACCCAGCCGCGACTTCAATGCTGATGACGTGCTGTTCATGTTTGAGCGCCAGTGGAAAGAGAACGACCCCTACTTCAAGGTCACCAGCCCGAACCACTCGTATTTCAACGACATGGGCATGCCCAAATTGCTGAAATCGGTCGACAAAGTCGATGACTACACTGTCAAGATTGTGCTCAATTCACCCGAGGCGCCTTTCCTCTCGAATCTGGCCATGCAGTTTGCCGGCGTGCAATCCAAGGAATACGCCATTGCCATGCTCAAGGCTGGCACGCCTGAAAAGATCGACCAGGAACCGATTGGTACCGGCCCTTTCATGCTGGTGCAATACCAAAAAGACGCGCTGATCCGCTACAAGGCGTTCCCTCAGTACTGGGCTGGCAAAGCCAAGATCGACGACCTGATCTTCTCGATCACCCCAGACGCCTCGGTGCGCTGGGCCAAGCTGCAAAAGGGTGAATGCCATGTCATGCCCTATCCCAACCCGGCGGATCTGCCTGCCATCCGGAAAGATGCCAATGTCAAGGTACTGGAGCAACCAGGCCTGAACGTGGGTTACCTGGCCTACAACACCACCAAGAAACCGTTTGACGACGTGCGCGTGCGCAAGGCCGTCAACATGGCGATCGACAAGAAAGCCATTGTCGATGCGGTGTATCTGGGCACTGGCGTGCCAGCCACCAACCCGATTCCACCGACCCAGTGGTCGTACAACAAGGCCATCAAGGACGACGCCTTCAACCCCACCGAGGCCAAAAAGCTGTTGGCCGCCGCCGGTCTAAAGGACGGTTTTGCCACCGACCTGTGGGCCATGCCGGTGCAACGCCCCTACAACCCGAACGCCAAGCGTATCGCCGAGCTGATGCAGGCCGACCTGGCCAAGGTGGGTATTAAGGCCGAGATCAAGAGCTTTGAGTGGGGCGAGTACCGCAAGCGCATGCAGGCCGGTGAACACCAGATGGGCATGCTCGGCTGGACCGGCGACAATGGTGACCCGGACAACTTCCTGCACACACTGCTGGGCTGCGATTCGGCCAAAGGCGGTAGCAGCAATGTGGCCAAGTTCTGCCACAAGCCGTTTGACGACCTGGTCGTCAAAGCCAAGACCGTGACCAACCCGGCCGAGCGCACCAAGCTCTACGAGCAGGCCCAGGTGATCTTCAAGGAGCAAGCGCCCTGGTTCACCATCGCCCATGCGGTTCAGTTGAAGCCGGTGCGCAAAGAAGTCATTGACTTCAAGCTCAGCCCGTTTGGCCGCCACAGTTTCTACGGCGTGGATATCGCCAAGTAAGCGCCTGGCAAGACAGCAAAGGCCAGCTTTGAGCTGGCCTTTTTTCTTGGCGCGCAGGAAACACACCGCTTGTTCAACCCGCCGGTTGATCCCGCGCGCTGGGCGGTACCAACTCGTGCAGATAGTCGGCCAGCGTTTTGTCAGGCTCGCCTTTGAACTGGCTTGCTGGGTCAGCGCAGCACTCAGCCCGAAACAATTTCAGATGCACAGCGGGACGTCCTCTTCCAGACAAGGCAAGTGTAGAAAGTGAAGCGTCGGCCAAAAAAGGTGGATTTGGCTTGATACAACAGGCAAACTGATGTCAAAAAAAGCTGCCGTTGCTGCGTCAGTACACCAGCCCCAGATCAGCCTTGCCACGCCAAACCTTGGTGCCCAGCATCTTTTGACGGAATGCGGCTTCTGCTTGTTCACTCGCGCCGTCGATCAGCACCACCTCGGTCACCTCGACCAAGACGCCGTCGCTCCGGTGCAGGTCAAGGTCAAAAATTTTGCCCTTAACCCTGAATTTGTACGCCTCCGGCTGACATGTGCTGCTGGCCGACGCCGGCACGCAGTACTTGAAGCTCTCCTGAAATTGCACCGTCGAACCCAACAGCGCCTGCGCTTGCGCCAGTTTGGTCTGGCGTTCGCGCTCTCTGCTGTCTTTGCTGTCCTTTAACGCCTTTTGCCGCTTTTCATCCAATTCAGCCAGTTTTTGCTGGGCTGCGGCTTGCTGCCCGCATTCGTCGCCGGAGAAGTCAGCGATGAACTGACGCAGCGCCGCCTCGCTGTTGGCGCTATTGAAGGCGCGCAGGCACAAGGCTTTGGCGCGCGCCAGCAACTCGGCGCGTTCGCGCTCTACCTTTTGGTCGTGCTCTTTTTGGGCGGCCAGCTTTTGCTTTTCAAAAGCACCTTTCTCGCGTTCGAGAACTTGGCGCTCAGCCTCAAATCTGTCCCGGTCGCGCTGCAACTGCAAGGCTTCCTGAACCGCAGCTTCGTCGGCGCGCGAGCGCGCCGACTCGACGACCGTCGGGCTGACCGTCTTGGACTTGGCTGCCGCTGCACCCTGCCCCAGCGGTGGCTGGGCAAACCTCGCCGCCTTGCCTTCAAGCACGTCGCGCAGCATCAGACCGGTGCTGTGCGTCCAGGCGCGAATCTGATTGGCGTAGTCAGGGTCGGTTTGCAAATCGCGATCGCGTCGCAGGTAGAGGTTGTAAAACACCTGCTTCTCCCGATAGCGGCTGCCCTGCAAAGTCACCAGCAGCGCCTCTCTGGGTAAATCCAGTGCGTAGCGCGCCAAGGCTGGCAGGTTGTTTTTGCTCCAAAGGTCGGTGCCGGTGGCGCTGTTTTCCACCGTCTTGCGCAGGTCGGAATAGGTGAACACCTTGGCGCACAGCTAGATCAGGTCACTGGCCGAGCCGCCAAAGTCATCCACCAGATCTTTGGGATTCTTGCTCTCGCACCTGTTGTTGGTCCAGTTGACGTCAATGATCCCAGGCGGCGTAAAAGCCAGCACCATGGCGGCAATGGGATCATTGGGTGCATTATTCTTCAGGGTCAAGAAATGCCGGGGTACGATCCTGCCGTTATCGAGCTTGATCTCAGCGGTGCGCCGCGCCACCACCAGCCAGTCACCCTCTGGCAAGGGCACAGCATTGATCAGACGCCCGATGCCAATGCCCTCACGTACATAGCTATCAACTGCCAGATCGTCAAACGCCGTCTGGGCTAGCGCCCCCGAGCACAGCAGCAGCGCCAACGGTCGCGCGGCCCACTTCAACCTCTGTCCCATGTTCGCCTCCGGTACGTCGCGGAATTCTAGTCCGGACAATCGAGGTGCCGCGGCCAGACACTGTTGCTTCTTATGGGTCAGCGCGATTGCGACAGGCGCAGCCAGATTTCGTTGCGCCGCCTGCAAGTTGGCCAGATGCTCGTCGTAACTGGCCTCGGATCAAAAGCCCGAACAGCGGATGACCGCCACCCGGCTCGGTGGCATGCTGCGTTTACGTCTCAGCCTCTTGCACTTCGCGATTCAACCAAGCAGCATCAGGCTGCCAACTAGTGACCCAGGCAGGTATCAACTCAGGCTGCATGGGTCGTGCAATACCGTAACCCTGGGCAAGCTCGCAGCCCAGTTGAAGCAGCGCCGTGCCGTGGGCAATCGTCTCCACACCCTCGGCAATCACCTGGCGTTTGAAAGCAGCGGCCAAGCCAACGACGCCTTCCAGAATGGCCAGATCATCAGGGTCATCGAGCATGTCGCGTACAAAACTCTGGTCAATCTTGAGCAGCGCCACGCGCAGGCGCTTAAGGTAGGTGAGTGACGAGTAACCGGTGCCAAAGTCGTCCAGAGCAAAACTTACGCCCATTCTGGCGCAGTCTTCTATCACCTGCGACACCTGAGCCATATCGGCCAGTGCGCTGGTCTCCAGCACTTCGAGCTCAAGGTTGGTCGGATTGACTTGTGGGTGACGCTCCAGAATGGTTTGCAATCGCTCTACGAAGTCAACCTGCTGCAACTGGTGTGCGCCAACGTTGACGCTGACCGGCAAATGCAGTCCGGCGGCGTGCCAGACCTCCATTTGGTGCAGGGCCTCCTCAATCACCCACTCGCCTACGTCTACCGCAAGCGGGTGGTCTTCGATCACTGGCAGGAACGTGGATGGGGCCAATAGTCCTTTTTCGGGGTGCTGCCAGCGGATCAGCGCTTCGGTTCCCACCACTTGCCCCGTGTGCATGTTGACCTTAGGCTGGTGGTGCAGTACAAACTCGCGGTTTTTCAAAGCCAGACGTATACGTTCAAGGCTTTCGTGGTGACTGCGCAGACTGCTGTCTTGGGCCTCATCGAAAATGTGGTAGCGATTCTTGCCAGCCAGCTTGGCCTGGTACATTGCCTGGTCGGCCTGGCGCAACAATTGGTCTGCATCGATGTCGTGTGCCTGCGGATAAAGGGTAACGCCCAAGCTGGCAGATACCTGCAGCAACAACGTGCCCACCTGTACCGGTTGGGCAGCCGCCGACAGCAGACGCTGCAGCAAGGGCATGCTGGCGGTGAGATCCTGCAGGTCGATCAATACTGCCACAAATTCGTCGCCACCGATTCGAGACATGGTGTCGCCATCGCGCAGCGCTTCTTTCATGCGGTGTGCCAGCGTGATCAGAACCTGGTCGCCGGTCTGATGGCCGTGTTGGTCGTTGATGGCCTTGAAACCATCCAGATCGATATAGATCACAGCCACCTGTTGCTGCCTGCGCTGAACCTGTGCCATGGCCTGTTTCAACCGGTCGGACAGCAATACGCGGTTGGGCAGGTTGGTCAACGCATCAAAGTGTGCGATATGTTCGAGCTGGCTTTGGTGTGACTTGATGCTGGTAATGTCAGAGAACAGTGCGACATACCGCAGGGTCGAGCCTTGAGCGCCGCGTACAGCGCTGATGGTCAGCAGTTCGGCAAAAACCTCACCGTTCTTGCGTCGGTTCCATACTTCGCCATTCCAATGTCCCTGCTCAGTCAATGCTCCCCACATAGCGACATAGAACGCCTTGTCCTGGCGGCCGGACTGAAACATGCGCGGGTTCTGACCAAGCGTATCTTCACGGCTGTAGCCGGTAATGCGAGTGAAGGCTTCATTGACATCAATAATGGTTCCCTGGGCATCAGTGATGACGATGCCCTCACGCGCATGGCCAAACACGCTGGCCGAAAGCTGCAGCTTCTCTTGTACAGCATTGCGCTCGGTGATATCGCGCAGAGTGACCAGCACAGCGACATGGCCTTCAAGCTCAATCGATCGGCCCTGGACCTCAGCATCAAACACGCTGCCATCGAACCGGGTAAATCGCTCCTCATGCATGCCTGCGGCCACGCCATCTTCGACCGCTCTTTTCTCCCGCGCCAGCACGACTTGATGAAAGTCTGGGTGGATAAACTGCAAAATGGGTTTGCCAACGAGGTCTTGCTCAGTTTTAGCGCCCAACATCGCAACACCGGCCGGATTGATATGCAGCAGCTTTCCTTCGCGATATATCGCGATGGCGTCGGGCATCAACTCGACCACGTTGCGAAAGCGTGTTTCACTTTGTCTCAGCCTTCTTTGCACCAGCCGTTGCGCGTCAATGGACTTCTCAATTGCGTGAATTTCGCCAATGTTCGAATAGTTCGTCGCCTTCGGTACGGTATCCACGCCAATGTGGTCGAGTGCAACCTGGATCCGCCGCAATGGGTCTACAAAGGCACGCCGAATCAGAAAGAGAGTAACCAGCATGAAAAATGTCAGCAGCCCAAGTGCCACAAGCAGCTTTTGCTGGTTCAGCAAAACAAGTGTTTGCATCTCCTTGAGATCTGCCGTACCGAGGTTCAGCCCCTCATACGAGATATCGCCGGCAAGCAATGACAAGCGTTGCGTAAGCTTGAGCCACTCTGTGCGGGCGTCCGCGCCAAAATGATGGTCCGCTTGATGGTCGCTTAGGAATCGTTCGGTATCGCGGGCCACGGCCGATATTCTTGCATCGCTGACAAATGCAGGGGTGTTTACAACGAGCTGGACAATCAGGAGTGCTTGACGATGCTCCTCTGGTGTGCTGGAGAAAAGCACTCTTTCACCTTGTCGTCGCAGCTCATCCAGATTTCTAGCCAATTTTTGACGCTCAATGGCACGCGACAGTGTCGCAGTTTGCAATGTCTGAAAATCTTCCAACAACACCGTGTGGTCACGCACCAGCCATGTTGCAATCAGCACCACGAACAAAACCAGTCCGGCGGCCAACTTCGAAAATTTCGAGTTGGCGGATTGGACTTTGCTGTTGTGATGGATCGATCTCACTGGCTGGCCAAGGGATGCCGCCGGTTTCACAGCAGACTGAAAGGAACAAACTTGGTATTGATGCGGTCAAAACGTCCGTCGCGCTTGATCTGGTCGATGGCACCATTGAGATGCTCGACAAGTTCCGGTTGTTTTGGATTGATGATCATGTGTAATGTGCCTGTGATAAGGGGCCCGGTAAGCACTGTAGACTTCAGTCCAAAAGGCTGTAACACGTTTTCCTGCGCGAGCGACAACGCTCCCAACATCGGCAAAACGGCAGCGTCGGCAACCCCGGAAGCCAGCAAGGATGTAATCTCCGAATTCGTATCACCTTCTACAGTTTTCCAACCCATGGCTCTTGCGTGACTGGCCTGTGCAGAGCCTTTAATGACAGCGACGCCGCTACGCGAATTTCCTACAGCAACCGACGGTTTCGCCATCCAGACGCTGATGGACTGGAAATACTCTTTGGAGAAAAGAACTTTCTTCCGCCGCTCCGGCGTTGCGATAAACCCAACCACCGCAAAGTCAAACTGATCATCGGCGGCCATATCTACAATTTTGTCAATCGTTAGAAGCTGCTGCACGCAGCGAACCTTCATCGTGGCACAGAGTTCGTTGCCTATCTCGACATTGAACCCCGTGAACTTGCCGGTCTGGTCGGTATAGGACAGGGGAGGTGAATGCGCGATAAATGCCACGCGGTAGGTCTTTTCCTGCGCCGAAACTGAAAACCCGCCAAAAAGCAGAATCATTGTCAGAAACCAATAGAACTGGGTTCGACCATTCAATTTCACGAGATTCCCTTAACGTCCAGATTACTCTTTGGCCACAGTTGTCTGGGCCAGTTGATGGCTCCGTTTGGTCGTCATTGTGCCAGATGCAATGATCCTCCAGGAGTCTGGGCAGCAGACCAATTCTTCGCTCACTACAGTCATCACCCCCTACCCATAGTGGCCAAAATTTGCTATCAGAATTTTCCCTTCTGCAGCCCAGACTCCTAGCAAGTTATACGCCCGACAGCAACATCACAACTGGGCACGAATTGCCCACACCCCTGCGGCCTGTTGGTGAACCGCCGCAGGACATGAGGGGTCGGCGGCTGATGCTGCAATTTATCACCCCCTCAGCGACCCAACGTTGATGCGATGATTTGATCAGTCTGATCCGGCGCTGAACCGTCGGCGCCCTGAACGGCCGCCTCGATCAGGTCGTCCATATCACCTTTTTCGATCAGGGCTGCAAACGTCTCGGCAATGGCCGGGTCAAAGTGCTGCCCGCTGCCCTGTCGAATTTGAGCCAGCGCAGCGGCTTTTTGCCAGGCACCTTTGTAGGGTCGCACGCTGACCAAGGCATCGAACACGTCCACCACGGCCACCAATCGAGCAACAAAGGGAATGGCCTCGCCCTTATGACCATCGGGGTAGCCCAAGCCGTTCCATTTTTCGTGGTGGCTGCGCGCCACCAGTCGAGCCATGAGCAGCGACGGGCTGCGCTTGAGCACCGCATCGCCGATCAGCGTGTGGCGTTGAATCTCGGCAAACTCGCCATCGGTCAGTGGCCCGGGCTTGCGCAGAATGTGGTCGGGAATGCCCACTTTACCCACATCGTGCAAACGGCTGGCTTTGGCATAGACCAAGGCCTCGACTGGCGTGCAGCCCATCGCCAGTGCCAAGCGCTCGGTATAGGCCTGGATGCGGCGAATGTGCGTGCCCGTGGCGCTGTCCTTGAACTCAGCCACATGACCCAGCATGTCGATGGCCTCGTTGTACGACTCTTCCAGGCTGTGGTGCAGGCGGAAGTTGTCCAGTGCGGAGGCACATTGATTGGCCATGATCTGGATCAATTCGCGGTCACCCTCTGAAATGTCCTGCCCGGTTTCCAGGTAGACAAAACCCAGTATCTGGTTATTCACCTGCAAAGGCACCACCAGCGCCCCGTTGCGCAAGCCCTCGGGCATACTATGGTTCATCACCACCTGGGTACAGAGCTTGACAATTTCCTGGCGCCGGCCTAAAGCGCCGGGCGAAGCGTCAAACTCACCCGCCCCGGCCTGCACGCGGATGTCTTCACCCTCGAGCGTGGCCACCAGTCCATCGATGGAAGAAATCATCCCCGAGTGCCCAAGGTTGCAGATGCCGATGAGCTGCATCAACACCCCCTGGAAATAATCTTCCAGCTTGTCACGGTGCAGGTTGTACAACTCGGGCGTCACTTCCAGGATCAGCGACAGGCCATAGCGGTTGAGCTCAATGGCCTGCAGATCCCTGAATCCCTTGATGGAGTTGCGCACCGTGGTGTACAGGCGCTGCACGGTCAGTTCGGTCTTGTCCTTGTAGTCGTCGATGTCGTAGTTGTCGATGACATAGCGCTCGGGGGCAACGCCAGGCTGACCGGTGCGGATGACCAGCCGGATCATGCCGTTTTTCAGATCCTTGCGGATGTACTCCACCAGCCGCAGACCGGCGTCATCGGTTTCCATGACCACGTCGATGATGGCCAGCGCGACGTCAGGATGCTCGGCCAGGCGTTGTTTGGCCTGCATCGAGGAGCCAGCCTCGATCAACGCCAGAGGACGACCTGCGAATGCAAAACCCTGCAAATTGAGCGATGTAAGCCGCCGCACATCGGGCTCGTCGTCAACGACCAGTACTTTCCAGGGTTGAACACGCGGCCCCTCTTGCCCAGGTTCAGCTGCATTGAGTTTTCGGACAATTTTCATGGCTGTTGTATGAAAGAAGTCACTTGTTGGAGCGGAAACGTAATGTCGAAACGCGTGCCCTGGCCCGGCGCGCTGTGGCAAGCGATGCTGCCCCGCAAGCCCTGCGTGACCAGGTTGTGTGCAATGTACATCCCCAACCCAGTACCGCCTTGGCCACGGGCCGTGGTGTAAAACGGCTCGAAGATGTGCGCCAGCGTCTCCGCGGCCATGCCCGCACCGTCGTCAGCGTAGCAGATGGACACCGTATCTGACCCCGTGCGGGCCTGGATGCGGATGCACCCGCCCACCGTGCCAGCCGCAAACGCGTGCAGGCGGCTGTTCTGCATCAGGTTGACCAGCAACTGCGCCACGATGCCTGCCGGACCGTAGAGGGTTTGGCAGCCAGCACAGTCCACCTCGAAACGAATGGGGGTGTTTTTGAACTCGTTGCGCAGGCTTTTCATCACGTCTTCAACGACCTCGGCCAACTCAAAGGGGCGCATCTGCTCCGACGTCTGGTCAACAGCCGTGCGCTTGAAGCGGTGCACCAGATCGGCCGTGCGCCTGAGGTTGTTCAGCGCCAGTTCGCTCACGTCTTCCAGCGTGTGCAGGCGGCTAAGCAGGTCTTCTTCGGTCACCTCTTCCTGGCGCAGGCAGGCGCCCAGTTCCTTGACCACCTCCCGGGCTTGCGACACCGCGCCCACCGCAATGCCAACCGGCGTATTCACCTCGTGCGCAAACCCGGCAACCATGCGACCCAGAGACGCCATTTTTTCAGCTTGCAGCGAACGCTCCTGCTCTGCCTGCAGCCGCTGGCTTGTCTCTTGCAAGGCAGCGGTGCGCTCGGCCACCCGTTGTTCCAGCGTGGCATTCAGGGCTGACAGACTGTGTTGTGCAGCCAGCAGTTCCTGGTTGCGCTGCTGTAGCCTGCCCGACATCTGATTGAAGCTGCGCGCGGTGTCGGCGAGTTCGTCGTTGCCCTGCTCGTCGATCTGGTGACTGAGGTTGCCAGCTGCAATCTGGTGGCTAGCCGCAGTCAGCTCGTTCAGGCGGCGGGTCAGCAGTTTGCCCAGAAAAAGCGAAAACACGGCCACGGCGACCATCACGCCCAGCGCCATGGCCACGGTCTTGCGTTTGACCAGTTCAAGCAGTTCCGTCATTTCATCCAGACGTATCCCGAAGCGAACATGGCCATAGTCGTTGCCTGCCACTTTGATGAGCACGTCACGGGTCAGCAGATTTTCGCCAGACAGGTCGGGCATAGACACCGGCGGCCCAGACCCGGTGCCCGCGGTCACCATGCTGCGACCGCGGTCATCCAGAAAATCAACGAACGCCACCT
Organism: Rhodoferax sp.; assembly: GCF_018063565.1. Taxonomy (GTDB): domain Bacteria; phylum Pseudomonadota; class Gammaproteobacteria; order Burkholderiales; family Burkholderiaceae_C; genus Rhodoferax. The sequence goes on along the minus strand of NZ_JAGPBB010000049.1, from coordinate 1,166 downwards.
GCCCAGAGGCCAGCAGGTCGGTCACCAGGCTTTTCAGGGTGGACACGTCGTAGCTCACCATCGGGTCACGCGCGGCGGCCGCGACCAACTGCGCCGTGACATTGGCTCTGAGCTCGATCTGTTGGCGCAGCGAAGAACGCATTTGCGACAGCACGGACAGCACCAGCACAGACAGCAACACAGTCTGTATGAGCATGACGCCCAGTACTGTCTTGGTGCGAAACTTCATGACCTCTGGCTGGCGCGCCCTCGGTTCATTGCACGGCCTCGGCCAGCTTCTTCAGATCGAGACGTCGGACATCATCGTAGTCACGGTCTGTCGCAGACTCAAAACCCTTGAAAGCCACGCCCGCCAATAGTTTTCGCCCCACTTCGTCGTTGTGCAGGCTGTTGAAAGCCTGGCGCAGTTTGTCGACCACCTCGGCGCTCACGCGCGGATGGGCGCCAAACGGGTGCGAATGATAGACAGCCGTTTTGTGCAACACACGCAATTCACCAGCCAGTTGCGGATCAGCCGTTTGCAGCACTTTCAGGATGGTGCCACCGGCTTCAAAGTTGCCAGCGGCCACACTTTTCAGCACCGAGTCGTGCGACTGCACGTACTTCGCATTCACCTGAATGCCCTGTTTGAGCAACTCCGCCTGCGTCAGCATGCTGGCCGCAAACGCCAGCGGGGTCGGAAAGCTGACGATGGCGCCGTTGATGTCAGGCAGCGCCTTGATACGGCTGTCCTTTCGCACCAGCAAAACGCCTTCCAGCGGTTGGCCACGTTCGCGCACAAAAGCGAGGTAGCCCGGATTGGCGCTGTACACCTGATAGTGATAAGGGTTCATATAGGCGATGTCATATTCGCCTTTTTCCAGCCGCTCACCGAAGGCCGGAATGCTGGTGGCCGTGCGAAACCGCAGCGCCAGACCCGCACGCTTTGCCACTTCGTCCAGCAAAGGCGTCCATTCCTCAGCCAGTTTGGCAGCTGGCTTCAAAGGCGTGATGCCCACTGCCAGCGGTTCGGCGTATGCGCTTAGCACCGCACCCAAGAAAAGGCATATGCCCAACAACCTGTTTCGTATCATGGTGACAACCCAGTGGCTGGAATCAGGTTGATATTACCCCTCAACACATGAATTCACGTGCGCGAGACCAACGAAGTTTTCATCAGCTGATGG
>NZ_JAGPBB010000193.1 GCF_018063565.1 Rhodoferax sp. | reverse complement strand
CCAAATTTCTCAGTGGCACGTTGGCACACCGCTTCGATGTCGTCGCCCACCAGCGCAGTCACACAGGTCTGATAGACAAACACGGCGGGCGGGTTGTACTTGTCCAGAATCTCGCGGATGGACTTGAGCGGCACGCCATGGTCTGGGCCTCTGTTTTTTGGCCTTAAAACCAACCGCAAGGAGGCTGCATGAATACAGCCACCCAAGTTGCGTCACCAAAACCACGCAAACGTTGCGCAGTGTATTGCCGCGTCTCTTCTGACGAGCGGCTCGAGCAGGAATTCAACTCCATCGATGCGCAGAAAGAGGCTGGCCAATCCTATGTTGCCAGCCAACGCTCGGAAGGCTGGATTCCGGTGGTGGATGACTACGACGACCCCGGTTTTTCTGGTGGCAACACCGAGCGACCCGGGCTTAAGCGCCTGATGGCTGACATCGAGCGCGGTCTGGTTGACATTGTGGTGGTTTATAAAATTGACCGGCTGACTCGCAGCTTGGCCGATTTTTCAAAGATGGTCGAGGTGTTCGAGCGCCAGGGCGTGTCATTCGTATCTGTCACCCAGCAGTTCAACACCACCACGTCGATGGGGCGTTTGATGCTCAACGTCCTGCTGTCGTTTGCACAGTTTGAGCGGGAAGTCACCGGCGAGCGGATCCGCGACAAAATTGCCGCCAGCAAACGCAAGGGCCTGTGGATGGGTGGGATGCCACCGCTAGGTTATGACGTGGCCAACCGGCTGCTGGTGGTCAACGAGACAGAGGCTCAATTGGTGCGACGCATCTTTGGCGAAATGCTCACAATTGGGTCCACAACCCGCATCGCGCAGGGATTGGCGATCGAAGGCATCACTACCAAATCCTGGACGACCCAGGACGGACAGGTACGCAGTGGCACCTCAATGGACAAAAAGTATTTGTTCAAGCTGTTGCGGAACCGCATCTATTTGGGCGAGTTGTCGCACAAGGGCAGTTGGTTTCCGGGTGCGCATGCTGCCATCATCGACCACGGTCTTTGGGGTCAGGTGCATGAGGTGCTGGCGCGCAACCCGCACGTCAGATCGGTGGAGACACAAACCCGCGAGAGCACCGAGGCGCTCCTGCGAGGTCTGCTTTTTGGACCCAGTGGCGACCCGATGTACCCGACCTACGCCAGCAAGAACAAACGCAAGTACCGCTATTACGTATCCAAGGCTGAAATGCGATTCGGTGCAGCGGGTAAAACGCACGAGCGTATTCCGGCCGCCGAGGTGGAAGCCGCGACGGTCAATCAAGTCAAAACGGTGCTGTCTAGCCCCGAAGCCATCACCGCCGTTTGCAAATCACTTGAACTGCAAGGTGTCCGGATCAACGAAGACGTGGTCGTGATGGGACTTCACCAGCTCGGTGAAGCTTGGGAACAGCTGTACTGGGCCGAGCGGATCAGGATCGTCAAACTAATGATCGAGAGGGTTGATCTGGTTGCCGGTGGACTAAAGGTGAAGTGGCACGCTCTGGGCTGGAAGGAACTCATCAAAGAGTTCGCAGCGAAGGGCTTTGGCGCGGAATTGGTGGAAATGGAGACCGTATGAACGCTGACCTCGAATCCTTTGTGCCCCTTACTTATTCCCGGCGTGGCGTTCAGCGGCTGGCCACCACCAGCGTAGCTGCACCTGACACGACTTTTTTGGATGGACTGAGTCGTGCGTTTTACTGGCAAAGCCTGCTGGATACCGGTGTCATGAAAAGTGGCTCCGAAATTGCCAAGAATGAAGGCCTTCACCACTCGGTGGTCAACGAACTGATGCGTCTGACACTGCTGGCTCCGGACATCATTGGGCAGTTGATGAGCGGTACACAACCACGGCGGCTTAATTTAATGTGGTTTCAACGCAACCGGCTCCCGGTGGATTGGCAGGCCCAGCGCGCCATCATCGACGGCTTCAAATAGGACTCAACATGGCAAAAAATGACAGAGGCATGATGACCGGGGAGCCGGTGACGTACCAAATCCCTGCGCCAGCAGGTGGTGTGCAGATGGAGACGTTCATTCCGTGGACGTTGGTCAAACGCGGTGTCCGGCGGCAAGTGATCACGCCAATTGATGCACCGGAGCATTTTGAAGAGGAAGCGGTAGTGGAGCGGCAGCAGCGCAAACTTGCCAAAGACAGCCCGTTGATCCGGGCGCTGGGGCTGGCGCACTACTGGCAGCGGTTGCTGGACGAGGGAAAGTATCGGTCGCTGACGGAAATCGCTGCAGTGGAAAGTATCGATCTCGGTCAGGCAAGCCGGACGGCACAATTGACACGGCTGGCACCTGAGGTCATTCAATCTTGTCTGTCCGCAAGCAGTAGCACGCCAAAACTGGATGTGTTGGTTCGAGCTTGTCTTACCAGTATGTGGGCGGATCAGTCAACGCAAATTTCCATTGGATCGCAAGGCCGGCAAAAGGCTTGATTCTTGGCGCGCAAAGTCGCTTTGGCCATGGTCGGCTATGAGCCCGTTACGTACCGACAATCCATTTCAGAGCCAAAATCCCACAAATTGACTTCGATCCGAAGAGAACTGTCGTTCGCTGACAGTTGCAGATTTCCTGCAAATA
>NZ_JAGPBB010000116.1 GCF_018063565.1 Rhodoferax sp. | reverse complement strand
GCCGTCCGGCCATCGGCATTTGAATTTCTGATCTTGAAGTGTGCATGTGTCCACCTGTTTTGAAGTGGACACGATCGTCTTAAGAATTTTGACTCGGTGCAAGATGCCTTTGCCGCTTGCTTACGTTGTTGTATGGATTTTAGGTACCGGGTGCGGGGGGCGCCGGGGTGCAGGCTGCAGCGTAGTCGGGGGCGGTTCGGGGTGGCCGCGAGGTGGGCCACGTTTGGCACCTCTGCCGCGCTCGGGGCTCGGGCATGGCGACCCTCCGTCCGGTGGGGCGGCAGTGGCGAGATGGGGCAGATTGTGGGCGGGGACTGGCGTCGGGTGCATCGGTTTCGACGGGTGATTTGAAGTGTTCGCGCTGGGTAGCTGCAATGGAGCGAAATGTAATTTGGCAGGGCAGCGCAAGGAGACCCTGGGCGGCGAGGGCGTTCTGCTGGAGGGCCGCTTTTCGAGCAACCCGCATACGTCAGAGATTGCCGACATCGGCCGCAGCCTGACCGCCGCCAACGAGGAACTCAAGTTGCTGGATGACCGTTGGCTTGAGTTGTCCACGCTGTTGTGCCACTAGCCCGTTTGCCAACTGTCGGCGACTCTGTCGATTCGTCGCAAAGCGAAGTCTTGTAGTCGCTGGTGTTGCCTACACTTGTCGCCATGAACGCACTCCATCCCCTACAGTCCGCCTGGCGTACCTACTGGGTTCTGAAAAAAAACCGCCCCGAGCCGGCCTGGGCACGCTTGGCTCTGACCACTGCACTGGGACTATGCATCGGGGTGGTACTGGTAACGCTGGTGGGCCTGTTTTCGGGCAACTTGGGCCGATGGATCTGGTGGCGCTACAACCTCGCGGCGAACCTTGTGGTCTGCTTATGCATAAGTTACACCATCCACGGGCTGTACCGTAGCGTGGAATTGCTGCTCTCCGAGTCAACCTTACAGCGCATCATCGGCTGGCGCGACTGGCGTGCTGGCGTACTTTTCTCTATGTTGGGTGTTAGCGGTGCCCTGCTGGGTGGACTGCTCGGGCTGGCCTGGATCTCGCTTCTGTTTAAGGTCGATGCCTGGGCGGTGTTTGCAGCGCAGCCACGTGCCATCAGCAATTTTCTGGTCATTACCGCCCTGATCACTCTGGTGAACTGGTTCTATTGGCGCTGGCACACCAAGCGGCAGGCGCTGCAGTTGCAGGCTACCGAATCGCAACTGCGCCTGTTGCAGGCCCAAATTGAGCCGCATTTTCTGTTCAACACTCTGGCCAATGTGCATAGTTTGATGGACTACGAACCCTCGCGTGCGAAGGCGATGCTGGAGGCGTTTACGGATTACCTTCGCTCCAGCCTGGGGCAATTGCGCACTACTCAATGCACGGTGTCCGCCGAACTGGACATGGTAAAGAGCTACCTGCTGCTGATGCAAATTCGCATGGGGGAGCGCCTACGTTATGAGATCAAGATGGACGAGCTTGCGGGTGCAGCGTTGGTGCCACCGCTGTTGCTCCAACCTCTGGTGGAAAATGCCATACGTCATGGTCTCGAACCCAAGGTGGAGGGAGGCACGGTGCGCATTACCGCCAGCGAGCAAGGGCATCGCCTGACAATCACGATCGAAGACGATGGCATGGGCAGCGCTGCGCAGAAGCACTCCGGCCGTCCTGGCAGCGGAATGGCGCTCGACAATATTCGTGCCCGACTGCACACCCGCTATGGCGAAAATGCCTCTATCGCGTTGGAACCCCTCCCTGCAGGCACACGAGTGACCTTGCAACTTCCTCAGGAGATACTCCCATGACAACGGCCCTGCTTGCCGATGACGAGCCACACCTTGCGCTGTACCTGAAAGACCAACTGAAAAAGCTGTGGCCTGAACTCGAGGTGCTGCATATCGCCAGAAACGGTATTGAGGCGGCTGAAAGAATTGCGCATTTGCAACCAGACCTGGCGTTTCTGGACATTCAGATGCCAGGGTTGACCGGCCTGCAGGTGGCGCAGGGAATTGAGGGCACTACCCGGGTGGTCTTTGTAACCGCTTACGACGAGTTTGCGGTGCAGGCCTTTGACCATGCCGCTCTTGACTATCTGCTCAAGCCCTTGAAAACGGAGCGTCTACAGTTGGCGCTGGACCGCGTCAAGGCTGCATTGGCTGCGGGCTCCGCCCCAACGCCACCTGAGGCAGACGCCGCCATGGCGCAGGCACTGAGGCGCCTATTGGGAGCAAACTCCCCTACGGCACCCCGGCTGCGCTATGTGCGCGCCGCCCAGGGGGATTTGACGCACCAGATTCCTGTGGAGGACGTGTTGTTTTTCCAGGCGGACGACAAATACACGGTGGCTCAAACCGTGCGTGGCGAACACCTGCTGCGCACACCCATCATCGACCTGGTGGCGCAACTCGATCCCGAGCAATTCTGGCAGGTGCACCGCTCCACACTCATTAACCTGCAGTACCTTGCAGGCACACGGCGCGACGAAGCCAGTCGGCTGTTCCTGCGCATCAAGGGCAGCGCCCGCGAACTGCCCGTGAGCCGTGCCTATGTGCACCTGTTCAAGGCCATGTAGCACAATCGTCTGCCGGTGAATTGGCGGCCCCTTCTCTGGCTTGTGCTCGTGGACGCATCTTTCCCGATACGCTCCGATACTCGCACGTCCATCGGTGTGTTGGGTAAGGCTTGGGCGTCCTCAGGCGACGCGTTCTATCTAGACTTTCGGCAACAGTCCGGCACTTTTTGCTGATGCTGGGTACGGGACGGGTTTTCGCTCGCGAGAGCCCAGATCAAATTTGTTGTGTTTTCAAGGTTGTCTGCAATTGCGCCAACAACTCAGTAACAAGATCCGGCGACTGAAATTCGTCGGACCAATCTTCTCTGGGCTCAATGGAGGTGTTTGCTGGCCTGGGGTTGGTCGTAGCAAAGGTGTCGGATGCATTCTCTGGCGCGGTTTCTTGTGACACTATCGCGCTGGCGGTTCCACCAACCACAGTCATGTCATTTCCAATCTCGGACGCTACGGCAGGCGCTACAACTACTGACAAGTCTCCAGTGATACCAGCCAGCGTGCTTCCCGGTTGCTTGCCAAGATAACGATCCCAAGCAGCATAAGGGTCAATGCCAGTGTCGTTGTAGGTATTGATGATCGTTGCCTTTTGTGCAACTTCCAACGCGGTATCCTGAGCCTGGCGGGCCTGAATGGCTGCCCAGTGCTGCGGACTGCAAGCGTTTTGTAGCGCACCCTGGTTGGTGGAATCCGAAACAAAACAAGGCAAGCCGTTTAATGCATTTCCTGTTAGCTGGCTTTTTGCCTCTGCGGCAACCGTACGTGCAAGCAAGTCTTGATAGTTTGTCCAGTGCTCAGCCGTGCTGCCGCGTGTGACTGAACTCCTGGTGCTGGAGGAGGCAGTGCTCCCAGATAGCAGGCTGCTGGTGGAAGAAATGGCAGTCATATTCGCTCGTTTCGAAATAGGTCCGGTTGAAGCGCAAAGACCCGCGGCAACGCCAGTCATTCCCCCGGATTTGGATGACAGCGAGACTTTGCTCAATCGCTGATTTTCACGCGATGCATTGGACACGGACCTTTGAAATAGGCCACTTATCAGTTCTATTCAAGGTCTTTGCGGAAGCGAGTTGCTCAGTTAACAATCACTTGGTGGTCGTCAGAAAGCGTCATAAAGTGGTTTTGAGGTGCATCTTTCAGCGGCACCATCGCAATGATTGCAGCGCAGCAGCGTGCATCTCCCTGCAAGTCGCATAAAACTCCACCGGAACCGAAAGGTCCATGAATCTGTCCACATGCTTGAGGAATTCCGGCGACAGCTGTGGCAAGTTCTCCCGTGGTTCGGTGCGGAGTGCTTGGCGATAAGGTGGAGGAATGTCTGGTCGGGTGGAACGATGGCATCCTGGCGGGGCGGGTGGCGGCGTCTGCGAATGATTGGCGGGACGACTTCCTGCCGTAAGTTTTTTGGTAGCATGAGTCGGAAGCAGGATTTTTGTCGAAATTGCTCCAATTTTCTCAGCCAATGAAGAACTCGACGCCTAGGCCAACAATGGAACTAAACGATTTGTCTCAACAGTTGGCTCAGGTTGGCTTTCAAGAGCTGGTGATGGATTTGCGTGGACCCAATGGCGCAATGGATGTGCATGTTCACCCATTTGAAGCCAAAGCACTGATTTTTCTTCAGCTTGACACAGCCCAGCCGTAACCACTTCACGCTGATCGACTTTTTCAACCAACGCCGTCCGGATCCCATGCCCCATGCCGTTTACCGCCTGCGCGCAGAGCGTCTGGCACGCGCTGTAAAGCCTTTTCGTGCGCGTGGTGGCGCCAAGACCGTGCGTTGCCTGGGTTGCCGGGTCATCCACAGCCACTGTCTTTGCGCCATCCGCCCGGTGGTGCCGACGCGCGCCGGTATCTGTCTGCTGATGGCTGATATCGAACCGCTCAAACCCAGCAATACCGGCTGGCTGATTGCCGAAGTGGTGGCCGACACGTTTGCCTACAGTTGGGCGCGCACGTCGGTCGACCCGAGGCTACTGGTGCTGCTGGCCGACCCGCAGTGGCAACCCTATGTGGTGTTTCCGGGTGAGTTTGTCAGCCCTGAGCGGGTTGTATCCATGCTGTTGCCTGACATGACTGCCTCAGAATCGCAGCCAAAGCGACCGCTGTTTGTACTGCTGGATGGCACCTGGGCCGAAGCGGGCAAGATGTTTCGCAAAAGCCCTTATCTCGATCACTTGCCGGTGCTCAGTTTTCACCCTGATCAGTTGTCGAACTACCGTTTGCGCCGATCCAGCAGACGCGACCATTTTTGCACCTCCGAGGTTGGGTCCCTGTGCCTGGACTTGGCTGGTGAGCCACATGCCGCAAAGGTGCTCGACGCCTATCTGGATGTGTTTACCCACCATTACCTGCAAGCCAAAAACCAGGTGCCGGCGGATCGGCAAGGCGCACCACACCAACGTCTGGCACAACTGCTGAATGCTCAGCAATCCGTGCAAACCCACGCAGCGTTTGAGCCCGCCCATTGATCATGACTGCCACTCGAGGTGATTCAAAACGCAATGCTGTTTTTATAAACAGTTTCGATCAGCTGACCCGATGGCACTGACTCTGAGCAATTTGCGCCGCTACGCGGTCGCGCGCAGCCTGTTTCGCCCAACCACGCTGTCGCGCGCCGTTGGGCGACTGGGTTTTGTGCAGGCCGACCCTATTCGCGCTCCGGCGCCGGCGCAAGACCTGATGCTGCGCCATCGTGTCAAAAACTACCATGTCGGTGATTTGGCGCGGCAGTACGCCAAGCTGGATATTGAAGAAGACTTCTTTGTCAATTATGGTTTTCTGCCACGCACCATCCAGTCCTTGATGCATCCGCGTATACCGGCCACCCCATGGTCGACGGAGCGTCAGTTGCAGGCACAGGCGGTGTTGGCGTATGTGGCTGAACGCGCCGTGGTGCACCCGCGTGAGGTGGATGCTCACTTTGCACACGGTTCGGCACGTAACTGGTTTGGCGGCATGTCCCGGGCCAGCACGCAATTGCTCGACGATATGCACTACCGCGGAATGCTGCGGATTGCCGGTCGCATCGGCGGTGTGCGCACTTACGCGGTGCGGCACGCACCGGAGCCCGCGCTGGTCGCCGCCAGTCCGGAGACGGCCATGGACGCATTGGTGGACGTCATCGTGCGGCACTATGCGCCTTTGCCGGAGCGTTCGTTGGGTGACCTGATCAGTCATCTGCGTGGTGGCGCGCCGCAATGGGCGCATCAGCGTCAGGCTGCTTTTGTGCGCGCCCGAAAACGCCTCGCCAGTGCCGAGTTGGACGGTATCCGCTGGTATTGGCCTGGCGATGAGCGACCGGCCACGAGTCGTTTCCAGTGTCCCGAGGCGGTACGCCTGCTCGCACCGTTTGACCCGGTGGTGTGGGACCGGCGTCGGTTTGAGATTTTTTGGGGCTGGGCCTACCGATTTGAGGCCTATACCCCGGCGCCGCAACGTCAGCGCGGCTACTATGCTTTGCCTCTTTTGTGGCGCGATCAAGCCATTGGCTGGGCGAATCTGGTCTTACGCGATGGCCAACTTGAGGCTGAATTGGGTTACGTGTCAGGCCGGGCTCCCACCGAGGCCGCCTTTGCACCGGCGTTGGATGACGAACTGCAGCGAATGTGCGATTTTCTGGGGGCTGCGCGCGAGCATGGCGGCAAGACTAACTTCATTTTGAGGTAAGTTTGGCCTTTAGCCCAATATCAACGTCTGTTTTATGCTCTGATAACTATAGTGATTGGTGGTAGCCAATGGGGGTGTTGTGGCACTGCCTGGTGGCATTACCAGCCGCCACCTCCGCCACCACCGCTGCTGCTGCCACCACTGGTGTTGCTGCTGCTTGATGAGCTGCTGCTGTAAGTGCTGGCTCCCGAGGTCGGCGTGTACACATCCATCCCTGCTACTGCGCTCTGCCACAATCCACCTGTCCACACCGCTGTCGACGCTGCGCCAAACGCTGGTCTTGTTCTGGGTGAAAAGCTGTCTGACTCCGTTTCCATGCCTGACTCGGCGCTTTGCGCTGTAGGGTCGGCAACATCGCAGGACTGAAACATGGTCTCAACCTTGGGTACCAGACCCAAAGCCACCACATACGGCAGCCAATGGGCTTTGAGTTGTGGTGCCGATGATCGAAGTTGCGCCCGGAAGTAGTTGCGTGCCGCACACATATTTTTGCGAACCTGGATCTTCCTGGCGCTTTGGTTGATTCGCATCGCGTCCAGGTTGGATTTCAGTACCGCCAGATTCCAGGCGACCATGGTGGCCAAAACCGAGACATGAAGCATTTTGGTGGACGCATCGAGCAAGATGGCCGTGCTGATGCCAAACAGGGGTGCCGTGATGGTGATGATCAACAGGATGCGTACCGTCATCCAATCCATTTCCCACGCCTGGCTTTCGGCCGCTCGCACCCCCAGGTAAAGCGTGACCAGCCCAGCGGGAACCTGCCACAACAGTAGGTCCAGGCCGTCACGAGTTCCCGCCAGCGCGGCGGCCACCATCGCCACGAGAGAACCAACAAGCAATGCGCCGTTCAATCTCCAGTTCAGTTTCCTGGGGGCCTTGGACCAGTCAGGCAGTTTGTTGAGCTCGCGCCCCATCAGATCGTCGACGGTGCTCGTCAGGTTGAGTCCCTTGCCGGCATAGCGATGCAGCAGGGCGTCGGTATCTGTGGACCGATTGCCGTCAAAGAACAACTTGTTGATCAATGCCGAATACTCCTTTGGCAATGTCTCGGCATCCACCAGCAGTCGCAACGATAACCTGGGTCGGCGAAACCACCGTTTCTCAACACGCGACGCCACCTGGCGCTTCTGTACCAGGCTCGCGAGGATGGTGGCGACAACATTGGATCCCCAGCCGAGCGCGATGGCGCTGACAACTTCAGGGCGATACGCAAATACCTTGCTTTCCAGCCATGCGCTGTCGATGGTTTTCGGGCTGACGATGCGGGCAAAACGCCCGTACCGGTTCTCCTGCCAGAGAAAGTAGCCTGTGACCAGGCAGGCACCCAAGACCAGCATTCCCAGTGAAGCGTGAATCCCGATCGGAGATGTCAAGGCGATGACAAAACGAGGTTGCGACGAACCGCGGTGTGTCAGTTCGCCCAGCACAATGGCACCTTGGCCCGGCCCAAGGTTTCTCAGCTCCTGAACGTGTGGCGAAGGCATACCTGTCCAGCTTGAGTCCAGCACGAATCGCGATGTGAACTGTTCGATGACACCGGTTCGGTCCGGAAACGCAAAGTCGTGATTGAGCCCAAAGTGCCCGTTATGGCCACGAAGCACACCGCTTAGTGTGTAGCGAATCCGATAGGTCAGCGCCTTCTGCGAAAAGGGCGGATCGCTCGGTAGCCTTGAACGCCAACGCAGCACGGCCGCGTTGGTGAGTTCAAAGTGATTCACCGCATCCAGACTTCCACGCGTCAGGGGTACCGCCCTGGTGCCATCCATCAGGTCCACACCTTCGAGTTGCAGGCGTTGACCCGGATGGACGACAAAACGCCGCTCGCCACCGTTCCAGTCCCCATCAAAGACGAAGGTTTGTGTCTCGATCACGTGCATGAGACCGTCCGCGTCGAGGTTCGCCTGCACGTCGACCGCACGCCAGTACAGTGACTTGGCATGGCCCAGAGCGACTGCCAGCAGCATGGCAGTCAAAACAATCAGGTTTCGAAGCATGATGTACTTTGGCACCGTCAGCCAGATGGGTTGGCGCTTGCCAAGGCTCCCATCGTAACCCAAACCGCACCATGCAACCTCTGTTATAACGCGCCTAGAGCTTGCTTTCGGAACGCCGCAAACGCCGACCAAGAACGCACCGCACCACTTTTTTGATGGACATCGATGCGGAAGTGCGATAGATTGCATCCACCGCAAGTGATGCTGAGGAGCGTTTTGTGATGAGTCGATCAGGCAGCGATTGGCCCGGCAATCGATGTTGGGAAAACAGTGGCGGCGTCAGTGAAAAGTCGGCAACCGATGGGCAACCATGGTCACCCGTCAAGTAGCCGCTTCTCAGCAGGCCAGAAAAGGCTGGCCGTTTTTTCTGATCTTTGTGTTGGTCGGCCTGGGGATGATGGTGCCTTTTGCCTTGCAAGCGGTGCGTGATTACCGCATTGCCTGGCATTATCAACCGACCGAGTGCCAGGTGCAGGGTGCCGTCACAGTGAACTCCTCATCGACCTCTGTTCTTGGGGGCAGTCGGTACAGCACTGACACCGCGCATCGTGAATTCAGCTGGTCTTACAGAGTTAATGCAGTCCACTATTTCGCCGAAGGATACGACAATCACGACGGCATCATGGCAACCGGCCAGGAAACGGGCGATATCCATACAGGTGTGCGAATGACTTGCTGGTACGACCCGGCCAACCCGCAGAAGTCAGTTCTGGCGCGAA
>NZ_JAGPBB010000115.1 GCF_018063565.1 Rhodoferax sp. | reverse complement strand
TGCGCCTGAACGTGGTGTGGGTGGTGTACTGCGCCTTCATGGCGGCCCTCAACGGCTACGTGGCAGCCTTTTACAGCACCGAGGCCTGGGTGAACTTCAAACTCTGGGGTTATGCGTTTCCGCTGGTTTTCATCATTGGCCAGGGCTTCTACATTTCGCGTTACTTAAGTGACGACACCAACCAATTGCCCAACCCATGAGCACCATCCCCACGGCTGCGGTCCTGCAGCAACGCCTGCATGCACGTTTGTCACCGCAGGCACTGGAGGTGATTGACGAGAGCGCCCAGCACCATGGCCACGCGGGTGCCAATGGCCTGGGCTATGGCACACACTTTCGGGTACGCATCACTTCACACTTATTTACCGGCAAGTCGCCGGTGGCACGCCATCGTCTTGTGTATGATGCGCTGCAAGATTTCTTGGCAAATGGCCTGCACGCGCTGGCCATTGAAGCCAAAGCGCCCGACACCAACTGATGCGGGCCGAAACCCCACTCCAAACTTTTCATTTTTTGCAACCCTGGAAATTCGCATGAAGAAAGCACTTTTGCCCAGCCTCGCGCTGGCTACCCTGATCGCCGGTCTGACCCCGCTGGCCTTTGCCCAGAACATCGCCATCGTCAATGGCAAGGCTGTACCCAAAGCCCGCGCCGAAGCGCTGAGCGAACAGGTCAAGCGCTCGGGCCGACCCATCACCCCGGAGATGGAACAACAGATCAAGGACGAGGTGATCGCCCGCGAGATCTTCATCCAGGAAGCCCAGAAGCAGGGTCTGGACACCACCGAAGACTTCAAGACACAGATGGAGCTGGCCCGTCAGACCATCCTGATCCGTGACCTGTTCACCAACTACCAGAAGACCAACGCCGTCACCGATGAAGAAGTCAAGGCCGAGTACGACCGCTTTGCTGCCGCCAACAGCGGCAAGGAGTACAAGGCTCGCCACATTCTGGTAGACAAGGAAGACGACGCCAAAGCGATCATCGGCAAACTGAAAAAAGGTGCCAAGTTTGAAGACATTGCCAAAAAAGAGAGCAAAGACCCAGGTTCTGGTGCCAAGGGGGGTGACCTCGATTGGGCACCTGCCGGCAATTATGTGGCCGAGTTTTCTACCGCGCTCACCGCACTGACCAAGGGCAAAATGACCGAGACACCTGTCAAGTCGCAGTTTGGTTATCACGTGATCCGGCTCGATGATGTGCGCGACGCGCAGCTGCCGCCGCTGGAACAGGTCAAGCCGCAGGTGCTGCAGCAGTTGCAGCAACAAAAACTGGCCAAGTACCAGAACGACCTGCGCACCAAGGCCAAGGTTGAGTAAGCGGGCCTAGAACCACGCACCCACAAGCGGCTCCAGTAGCCGCTTTTTTGTTGAGGACTCCCACTGTGTGCCACTTGCGCGTCGTCACGATGATTCTGGTCTGTGTCGGAATGCTGTGCCTGCCCGCCTGCACCGAACCGGAGCGCACGCTCTGGGGCGGGTATGCGCAGGGCGATTACCTTTATCTGGCGGCGCCCTTGAGCGGGCGACTGGTGGCGGTCGCGGTGACGCAGGGGCAAATGGTGCCAGCCGATGCGGCACTGTTCACGCTCGACGACGAACCCGAGCGCGCCGCTTACGCTGAAGCCAGTGCCCGCCTGACTGCCGCACAAGCGCAAGCGACCAATGCCGGCAAGGGGCGCCGCGTGCCCGAGCTGGCGGTCACCCAAGCGCAATACCAGCAGGCGCAGGCGGGCCTGAACCTGGCACAACACGATCTGGCGCGCCAGCAGCAACTCGCCAGGCAGGGATTTGTGGCAGCCGCCCGGGTGACTGACGCCCAGACCGCGTTGCAGCAGGCGCAAGCGCGGCTGGCTGAGCTGGCAGCGGCGCTGCAGGTGGCAGGCTTGCCGGCCCGCCAGGACGAACAGCAAGCAGCCCAAGCCGGCAGCGCAGCCGCACGCGCGGCACTGCAGCAGGCCGCCTGGCGGGCGCAGCAGAAACAACAGGTCGCACCGACCGCCGCCACCGTGGCCGAAGTGTTTTTTCAGCCCGGCGAATGGGTTCCCGCCGGGCAACCGGTACTGTCGTTGTTGCCACCGGCCAATGTGCTGGCACGGTTTTACGTGCCACAGGCGGCACTGTCCAGCGTACCACTGGGGCAGGTGGTACACGTCCGCTGTGACGGCTGTGCCAACCCGATCACGGCCCGGGTGATTCGCGTGGCGACCCAAGCCGAGTTCACGCCCCCGGTGATTTATTCGAACGCCCAGCGCGCCAAAATGGTGTTCATGGTCGAGGCGCGGCCCGATCAGCCCGGTCGACTGCAGCCGGGCCAGCCAATCGACGTGACGTTGCCCCAGGGGTCAGCCGTGCCATGAACCCGTGGGCCATCGACGTCACGGGCTTGAGCAAAGCGTACGCGGGCCGCACCGTGGTCGATCAGCTGAGCTTGCAGGTCGGTAGCGGTCGCATCTGCGGTTTTCTGGGGCCCAATGGCAGCGGCAAGACCACCACCATCCGCATGTTGTGCGGGCTGTTGGCACCTGATGCCGGCAGCGGCAGTTGCCTGGGGTTCGATATTCGTTGCGAATCCCGGCAAATCAGATGCCAGGTCGGCTACATGACACAGAAGTTCGGTCTGTACGAAGATCTCAGCATCCGCGAGAATCTGGACTTTGTGGCACGCCTGTTCGAACTGCCACAGCGCCAGCATGCGGTCGACCAGGCGCTGAGCCGACTCGGCCTGGGGGCACGCCAGCGCCAACTGGCCGGGTCGCTGTCGGGTGGTTGGAAACAGCGCCTTGCGCTGGCAGCCTGCCTGATTCATCAGCCACGCCTGCTGTTGCTGGACGAGCCCACGGCGGGTGTCGACCCCAAGGCGCGGCGCGATTTCTGGGACGAAATCCACACCTTGGCGGCACAGGGCATCACGGTACTGGTGTCCACCCACTACATGGACGAAGCCGAACGCTGCCACGACCTGGTCTACATCGCCTATGGCAAGATTCTGGCGCGTGGCACCGCCAGCGAGATCGTGGTCGATTCCGGCCTGAAGGTCTGGCGGGTGCAGGGGCCGCATGCCGGGCGCATCGTCGAACCACTCAAGCACCTGCCGGGCATCCTCAGTGTGGCGGCCTTTGGCAATGCGGTGCACGTGGCGGGACTCGACGAGCAGCAGGTCTGGCAGGCACTGCAAAGCCTGCCGCAAACTGAAGCACTCACCATCACACCCCAGGCACCCGACCTGGAAGACGTGTTCATCAGCCTGATCGCCGGTGCCCGTGACAATTTTGGGGACGCAGCAGCATGAGCAGATTCTCGTGGCGGCGCGCGCTGGCAATCTTTATCAAGGAGTTCCAGCAAATGATGCGTGACCGCCTGACCTTCGCCATGGCGGTTGGGATTCCGATCATGCAACTGGTGTTGTTTGGCTACGCCATCAATACCGACCCCAAAGGTCTGCCCACCGCCTTGGTGAACACCGACCGCGGACCGATGTCACGCAGTATTGCCGCGGCGCTGCAGCACACCGGGTACTTCCGCATCGCCTACAGCGGCACCAGCGAGTCCGAAGCCCAGGCCCTGCTGGCGCGTGGGCAAGTGCAGTTTGTGATCGTGATGGGGCCAGATTTTTCGCAGCAACTGGTGCGGGGGCATCGCCCGGTCCTGATGGTTTCAGTGGATGCCACCGACCCATCAGCCTCAGGCAACGCCATTGCCGCACTGAGCAGCCTGGCGACCCAGGCGCTGCAACATGACCTGAACGGGCCGCTGCAGGCGCTGCAGCCAGGCCACGGCCCGTTCGAGATTCGCATCCACCGTCACTACAACCCTGAAGGGCTGTCGCGCTACAACATCGTGCCTGGCCTGATTGGCACCATTTTGACCATGACCATGGTGATGCTGACCAGCCTGGGCATGACACGCGAGCGCGAGCGTGGCACCATGGAAAACCTGCTGGCCACCCCGGTGCGCCCGGGCGAAGTGATGGTCGGCAAGATCCTGCCCTACGTGGTGTTGGGTTATGTGCAGTTGGGCGTGATCATGGTGGCGGCGTTTGCCCTGTTTCAGGTGCCCATGGAGGGCAGTTTTGCCCTGCTGATGGCGATGATCGGTGTCTTCATCGTCGCCAATCTGGCGGTGGGCTTCACCTTTTCGACGGTGGCGCGCAACCAGTTGCAGGCGATGCAGATGACGTTTTTCTTTTTCTTGCCGTCCATGCTGCTGTCGGGTTTCATGTTCCCGTTTCGCGCCATGCCGGTGTGGGCACAGTACATCGGCGAGGTGCTGCCACTGACGCACTTTTTGCGCATCGTGCGCGGCATCCTGCTCAAGGGCAACGGCGCCAGTGAACTGTTGCCTGAACTGTGGCCGATGCTGGCTTTTATGGTGGCCGCCGGCGCGCTGGCCCTGCACCGCTATCGCCAAACCCTGGATTGACGCGCGATGGACGCGCCACCCGAGCCGCGTATCTGCCGGGGTCCCGAGCGTATTACCATCGACACTCCCAATCATGGAGGCAGTATGTTGAACTCTTTGTTGAAAATCGTTCTGGCGGTGGTGATGATGCTCTTGGGCTTGGGCCTGGCCAATGCCGCTGAGCCCAAGCAGGAGCACCCGCTTTTTAACAAGCTCGATGGCTTTGAGCTGTACACCAGCAAGTCATCCAAGTTTGAAGCCTACAAGTTCCAGCTCAAGAACGAAAAAGTTGTTGTCGAAGGCAAGTACTTCGATATTCGCTACAAGCTGACCAAAGGTCAGGATCCACCCGGTGGTCTGTATGTGATCCGCAATTTCACCAACGCGGTCAAACAGGTGGGCGGCGAAGTCCTGTACGAAAGCAAAGACAACGCCGTGATGCGCATGACGCAGGGCGGCAAGGAAATCTGGGTACGCATCAACTGTGCCGCCAACGGCGTCTGGTACTACCTCAACATCGTCGAAAAAGGCGAAATGAAGCAGGAGGTGGCCGTCAACAAGTTGCTCGATGCCATCAATGCCACCGGCCGTGCCACGGTGTACATCAACTTTGACAGCGCCAGCGCCAAAATCAAACCCGACGGCAAGCCGGTGATTGACGAGATACTCGACCTGCTGCGCCAAAGCCCCACCCTGAAGCTGTCGATCGAAGGCCATACCGATGCCGACGGCAACGCCGATGGCAATCAGAAACTTTCGCAGGAGCGTGCCCAGGCGGTGCAGGCTGCGCTGACCGCCCAAGGTGTGGCGGCAGCACGTCTGAGTGCCAAGGGGTTTGGCCAATCCAAACCGGTGGCCGACAACACAACCGACGCCGGCAAGGCCAAGAACCGCCGGGTTGAGCTGGTCAAGGTGAACTGAGCGTTGCCTGCAGGTTCTGCCCGGCTGGACTATAGTCTTGACACGCCACAGCCTGTCAAGGAGCAGCATGCACCGCTTTCAAACACACCCGCAACGCCGCTTGCGCATCGCCAGCCTGCTTGCCATCGCTGGCAGCGTCTCGGCGCTGGCAATGGCCGATGTACCCCAGCATCTGAGTGCAACGGTGGATGGCAAACGCTTTGAAAGCGACGACGACAGCATCACCTACCTGTTACCCCGAAAAAGTGTGCTCAACCTGATCGCCAAAACCAAGGGGGCGTCTGCCTATCCGCCGCCCAAAACCCCGGTTGACCAGCTTTCCATCATCTGCAACCACTTTGAGTCCAAACCGGTGAAGTTCTCTTTCCCGAAGGCGGGCAGCCCTAGTTGCGAGGTGCGCTTCAGCAAAGGTTTGAGCAAGGAGATGTTTGGCGACCCACAAGCCGAGTACAGGCTCGTGGATGGCAACAACCTGCTCGAAATCACCTCGGTTCAAGGCAAGGTGATTGAAGGCAAGTTCAGTTTTGAGCTGGTCGAGATCAAGACCAAGGCCCGCTTGACCATCAGTGGCGGCATGTTCAAGGCCGAGGACCGCCAGCTGTAAGCCAGCCCAGCAACATCAGCCCGCCGATCAGCACTGGTTGGTGCAGCAGGTAATAGCTCAGGCTCCAGCGGCCCAGCACGGACAGCGGTTGAAATGCAGCGGGTAAGCCCTGCCAATGCAGGCGCGTGCCATGCCGCCGCAGAGTATGACCAACGGCCACGCCCCACCACATCACGCCAAGCCAGGGGAACAGCGGCACATAGTCTTCGGTGACCGGTTTCTGGGTGATCCAGCCCAGCCAGTTCAGAGCCGGTCCGTTAAAAAATGCATCCAATTGGCCTCCAGCCCAGACAGATAAAGCGTAATAAGCTATGAACTTGGAGGCAATGGCAAGCCCACCAAGTGGCCATAACCAGCCCCCCCAGTGAGCCGTAAGGCGCGTCACGATCAACATCAGCGCCATACCGTGCAAGACACCAAAATAGATGAAACTGTTGGGGTACATCCACCACGACCCCAGAGTCACCAGCATCGCAGCGCCCGCAACCTGCAGCCAACGCCGCCAGAAACGTGGCCAACCCAGCCCCTGATCACGGGCAAACGCCTGCCCCAGACCCGCGCAGAACAGGAACAGACTCACAATCAGCGTGCGCTGCCAGGTCCAGACCGGGTTGCGGTAAAAGTCCTGCTGAATGTAGCCAAAGTGATTCAGATCAAAACAGAAATGGAACACCGTCATCCACAACATGGCCAGGCCACGCAGGGCGTCAAGAAGTGCAGATCGAGCGCTTGGCATGGCCACAAGTGTAGTCAGCCCGTCGCAAGGGCACGCCGCGCCGGCGTTGATGCACAGGAGCCTCAGTGCAACTGAATCCCCCCCGCTGCCGCCCCCTTGCCCGCACGCGCCGGTGGCGTGCACAGCCCGCACTCAAAATGCCGCGCATTCTCATAGGGTTCACTCACAAAATGCCCGCCACACTTGCTGCACTTGGTCATCGCCAGCATGTTGTTGTCCACAAACTTCACCAGCCGCCAGGCACGGGTGATGCTCAGCAGGGGTTCCACCCCACAGGTGGCAATCTGCGCGGTGTACAGGCGGTACGCCTTCATGATGGCGTCGATATCGTCCAGCGCACTCACCTTGTTCAGATACTCATAGGTATTGAGAAACAGTGAGGCATGGATATTGGGCTGCCAGGTCAGAAACCAGTCGGTGGAAAAAGGCAACTGACCCTTGGACGGTGACTTGCCTGCCACCTCCTTGTACAGACGCAGCAGCCGCTCGTAAGACAGGTCGGTCTCACTTTCGAGCACCTGCAGGCGGGCACCGAGCTGAATCAGCGCCACAGCACGTTCAACCTGTTTGGAGTCATTCAATACACTTTTGGTGGATGCGGTGGCCATGGTGTTCTTTCTAGTCAGTTGGGGACAGAGCAGACTTCACAAGGCTTGCTCAAAACGCCCGGCCATCAGAATGCTGGCGTGCAACTTGGTGGTGGCATCGTTGTCGACCTTGGCCGGCGTGTGGTTGGTCAGCAAGCCCCAGACCATGTCGTCATCCACCCGGAAGCGGCACAACAGCATCGGGCTGGAGGCAATCTTGAGGATCTGCGCGGGTGACAGCATGGCGATCATGTCAGCCGACTCCTCGGAGATGCCCAGGCGAAACAGCGCCTCGGCCTTGTCACGACGGATCACGTTCTGGGCCAGCATCAGATAGGTGAGGTTGGCGTCGCGGATTTCTTGCGAGAGTTGGTCGTCGTTCATGGTGGGCTTTCGGAAAAACTGGGTCAAATGATTGGATGGTGTTTGCGGTGCATTTGCCGCGTTCACTGCCTTGGGACCGATTCTGGAAGCCTGTGCCAGAAACTTGAATCAGCGTTTGGCTGGAACCGCTGTCAGGGTTTGGGGTGGCGGGTGTCAGGGAAATTCCTACAGCGGCGATGTGATGCCATGGCACGCCGATAATCGCGCCCCATGTCACTTCTTTCACATCAGCTTGAACTGTTGGCTCCGGCACGGGACGCTGCCATTGGCATCGAGGCCATCAACCACGGGGCCGACGCGGTGTACATCGGTGGTCCGGGCTTTGGGGCGCGCTCCAGCGCCGACAACTCAGTTGCGGACATTGCCCGGCTGGTCAGCCACTCACACCGTTTTAATGCCAGAATTTTCGCCACCCTCAACACCATCCTGCGTGACGATGAGCTTGAGCCTGCCCGCACCCTGGCCTGGCAACTGTACGACGCGGGTGTGGACGCGCTGATCATCCAGGACATGGGCCTGCTCGAACTCGACCTGCCACCCATCGCCCTTCACGCCAGCACCCAATGCGACATTCGCACGCCGGAGAAAGCGCGTTTTTTGCAGGATGTGGGCCTGAACCAGATCGTGCTGGCGCGCGAGCTGACGCTGGCACAGATCGCCGCCATTCGCGCCGCCACCGACCCGACACGCGCCACGCTCGAGTTTTTTGTGCATGGTGCGCTGTGTGTGGCCTACAGCGGCCAGTGTTACATCAGCGCAGCCCACACCGGGCGCAGCGCCAACCGCGGTGAATGCAACCAGGCCTGCCGCCTGCCCTACCAGGTGATCGACGACAAGGGCCGCTTTGTGGCGCACGACAAGCATGTACTGAGCATGAAAGACAACAACCAGAGCGCCAACCTGGCCGCGCTGGTGGACGCCGGGGTGCGCAGCTTCAAGATTGAAGGCCGCTACAAAGACATGGCCTATGTGAAGAACATCACCGCACATTACCGCGTGTTGCTCGACCAACTGATCGAGGAACGCCAGCACGGTGCCAGCCCCTTGGCGCGCGCCAGCAGCGGGCGCACCACCTTTGCGTTCACGCCCGACCCAAACCAGAACTTCAACCGCGAGTTCACTGACTATTTTGTCAATGGCCGCCAGGACACCATCGGCGCCTTTGACAGCCCGAAAAACCCGGGCCAGCCGATTGGCCATGTGAGCCAGGTCGGGGTGAACTGGATCGAATTGACGCTGACTGATCGCGCCACCACGCTGCACAATGGAGATGGTCTGTGTTACTACGACCTGCAAAAGGAGCTGGCCGGTCTGGCCA
>NZ_JAGPBB010000191.1 GCF_018063565.1 Rhodoferax sp. | reverse complement strand
TGACCACACCAGCTGCGGTGCAGCGATAGTCGGCCTGGTGCACCAGCAAACCGGCATCACGCGCCAGGGTTGACGGATTACAACTGACATACACAATGCGGCGCGGTGGACGCCAATCCGGGGCACCGATGGTTGGCTCGCCCTCATAAGTTCCCAGTGATTGCTGATGCAAGTCAGCCAGTGCGCGCACCAAGGCAAACGCGCCCTCGCGTGGCGGGTCGACCAGCCACCGGTCGGCACTGCCATCCCCCACCAGCATGGAAGGCGTCATTTCAAAGAGGTTCCTAGTTACAAATTCAGTAGCTGACAACTCCCTACTTGATTGGGCTAGAGCCTGATTTTCCTTAAAATTTTGGCGTGAACGCGCAACCAGCGCTTCACTGCCCTCCACACCTAGCACCTGGCGCGCCTGAGTGGCAATCGGCAAGGTGAAGTTACCCAGCCCACAAAACCAGTCGATCACCCGTTCGTGACGCTGTACCGCAAGCAGACGCAACGCACGCGACACCAGAACACGGTTGATGTACGGGTTCACCTGGGTGAAATCTGTGGGCTTGAACGGCATGGTGATGCCAAACTCGGGCAAGGTGTAACTCAGTACTTCGCCCCCTGTGTCAAGCAAATGCACGGTTTCCGGACCCTTGGGCTGCAGCCACCATTGGACACCTGGCTGGTCGGCGGCAAATGCCCGCAGGCGCGCCAGGTCGCCCACACTCAAGGGCTCCAGATGCCGCAGCACCAGCGCCGTCACCGAGTCACCGCAGGCCAACTCAATCTGCGGACAGGTTTCAACCGCATCCATCGACCCGATGAGGTCACGCAAAGGCAACAGCATGGCGTCAACATGGGGCGGCAGGATCGGGCAAACCTGCATATCGGCAACATAGCGGCTCTTGCGCTCGTGAAAACCGACCAGCACAACACCTTTCTTGCGAACAAATCGCACCGACAGCCGCGCGCGGAAACGGTAACCCCAGTTGGGCCCTTCGATCGGTCGCAGGATTTGTCCGGGCTTGACTTTGCCCAGGTGCCAAAGGTTATCCTCCAGCGCCCGCTGCTTGACGGCAACTTGTGCACTGGTGTGCAAATGCTGCATCTTGCAGCCACCACAGGCACCATTGTGCAAGCCGAAATGAGGGCATTGAGCGGCCACCCGCTGCGACGACGCTCGGTGCACTGCCGTAAGTGTGCCCTGTTCCCAGTTGTTTTTGTGCCGGTTGATGTTGGCGCTGACATACTCAAAAGGCAGGGCACCTTCGATAAAAACCACCTTGCCATCCGATTTGTGAGCGACACCCTGCGCGTCCAGGTCCAGCGACTCCACCCACAGCCAATCGGCAGGAATTGCCGCACTGTCTCGGCTGTCCGGGCTGTCCATATGGGTTCTAAGAGATGTATAGGCTATCGAGCGGGCAGGTACTTGACCGGATCAACCGGCTTGCCCTGGCGACGAACTTCAAAATGCAGTTTGACCCGGTCGGCGTCACTGTTGCCCATTTCGGCAATCTTCTGTCCTTTGATCACCGACTGGTCTTCCTTGACCAGCAAGGTCTGATTATGGGCGTACGCGGTCAAAAACACGTTGTCGTGCTTCAGGATGATCAAATTGCCATAACCACGTAAACCCGCTCCGACATAGACCACGCGTCCGTCCGCCGCCGCCAGCACCGGGTCACCGGCCGATCCGCCAAGATCCACACCCTTGTTTTTGACCTCATCAAAACCTGCCAGCACCGGACCGCTCGTTGGCCAGAGCCACTGGATGTCATTGTCGGGCGCCGCTTTGGCGGCCGGGGGTGTTGCACTTGCGGCCACGGCAGGCGCCAACGGTGTGCCGGCCACTGTACTGACCGAGGCTGACTGAGCGGCAGCACTGGCAACCACGCTGGGTCGGGTCACAGGCTTGACCAGCACCTCACTGCTGCCGGGTGGCACCACACGCAGCACTTGGCCCACCTCGATACGATTGGGGTTTTCCACCTGGCTCCAGCGTGCAATGTCCCGCATCGACTGGCCATTCTCAAGGGCAATACGCAACAAGGTATCACCCGACTTGACGGTGTAATAGCCAGGCTTTCCCGCATTTTCCCAGCCTTGCGGTTGTGATGCAGCAGGTAAATCGACCGGTGCTGACGGGCTTGGCGGTGTGACCGGGTTAACGCCAGGCGTCGCTGGTGTGGTAACCACAACGGGCCGACTGGCACGGTCCTCGACGGGTGCACGATTCAGACTTCTGCTGCTACAGGCCGCCAGGCTTACAGCCAATAGTGCAGCCAGCAAAGGCAATACAGGCACACGTTTCAAAAGCATCATTAAATTCCCCATCAAGCGACCCCGGATTTTAGAGGGACGAAATGAACTGCCTCCATCACGGTCTGACGCAATCCCTGCGATGTTTTGTCGATCACCACCAGAGCCTGTTGACGACCACCCGCGACCGCCACGGGCGATACCAGGCGCGCACCAACAGCGAGTTGATCTACCCAGGCCTGGGGCACCGCCTCGCCTCCAGCGGCTGCAATAATGCCTGCATAGGGAGCACCTTTGGCATAACCCGCCATGCCATCACCAAACAACAAATGCACGTTGGCCAGACGCAGGGGC
>NZ_JAGPBB010000192.1 GCF_018063565.1 Rhodoferax sp. | reverse complement strand
GCAAGCAACTGCGTCTTGTCGCCGATTTCGGCCAAGGCGACGATGCCGGTGGAGATCAAGAAGGCTTCCATGAAAAATTCCCAGGCCGGATCAAGAAAAATGACCAACGCAATTGTCCGGACATGGCAAGTGCGGTGGTCAAAGGTCTTGCCAGGTTCGGGAACTGCTTGCGCCATGGCCGATCGGCCAAGTATGTTGACGCAAGCCCCATTGGATGACGGGCGGCTACTCCCCAGTGACTGTATGCATTTTACCTGACGGATTCCTTGGCAAGCCAGCCAGCGCTGTTTGGGCATACGCCACCTTGAACCTTGCCACCACGGGTTAGCCACTTTGGTGGCCTCCCGTAGGGGTAGGCGCACGCGGTGTGAAACAATCCGCCCATGACAGATCCAGCCAGCTCTCTCAATGAAGCCCTCGGCCACGCGATCAGCGACAAGCGCCTGCAGGTGCTTCGCCTGGTCAGTCAATCCGGCAGCATCAGCCAGGCCGCGCGCGAGGCCGGCATCAGCTACAAGGCAGCCTGGCAGGCGATTGACACGCTGACCAATCTGAGCGGCGTGCCGCTGGTGGACCGAACGGTGGGTGGGAGCGGGGGAGGCGGCGCACGCATCACCGCGCAGGGGCTCGAACTGTTGGCGCTCGCCGATGCGCTGGCTGTCGCACGTCGTCAGGTACTGGCCGGGTTTACCAATGGGCTGGAACTGGCCTCGGGACTGGGGTTGCGCACCAGCATGCGTAACCAGCTGCGGTGTACCGTGCAGCGCTGTGAGGCGCTCAGTCCAACCGATCCATTGGTGTGGATCGAGCTGCAAACCGCCGGTGGTGCACTGATGACCGCCAGTTTGACGCACGAGAGTGCCGACCTGCTCGGGCTTCAAGCCGGCCTGTCGGTGCTGGTGTTATGCAAAGCCACGGCGGTCAGGATGGAGGTAGCCCCCAACGCCCCGGATGCGTTGCCCCTGGCACCGAGCGGGCGCGACGCCAGCTTTCTTCGCGGTGAGGTGGCGCGTGTTACGCCAGGGCAGGGCCGTGACGAAGTGGTGCTGGCGCTGCCGGGTGGCGGCCATTGGGTGGGATTTGCTGCGCATCCCTTGGCGCTTACAGTTGGTCAGACGGCGGTGGCCCATATGGCTGCGGCCGCCTTGGTGGTGGGTTTGGCCTAATCCTTGTGCCCGAGCTTGCGGTACAAGGTGGCGCGGCTGATGCCTAACGCCTGTGCTGCCAGGGCGACATTGCCGCCGGCTTGTTCCATCGCCTGGCGGATCATCGATGCCTCCATCTGGTGGATCGCCACTGCGCCGCTGCTGGGCAACGCCATGACATTGGCGGCTCGGCCGCTGTTGGTCAAGGTGGCCAGGGCGCGCAAGCGCAAGCCATTGCGCAACGGCACGTCCAGCGTGTTGTCGCTGCGCCGTGCCGCATCAAAAAGGACCTGAAACGGCAGACCAAAGAGTTCGCTGGCGTGCACCTGGGCCGTGAGACCCGGAACAATCTGGCGCGCCACCGAATTGGCACCGTTGACCCGACCGTCGGCGTCAAGCACCAACAGGGCATCGGCCGTGCTGCCCAGGCCATGGCCGGGCCAGTTGAGGCGCAGCATCAGCCGATGGGAAGTGGCGAGCACCAGCGCGTTTTCGATCTGCGCGCCCGACTGCACCACCAGGTGTTTGAGCTCGGTGCGCTCGGGCACATCGATTCCCGTCAGGTCCAGCATGCCCATGCACTGCCCGTCGGGATCAAACAAAGGCACACCCGCGCAGGTGTAATGGCTGTTGCCCAAAAAGAAGTGCTCTCCCCGATGCAGCCAAACGGGTTGCAGTTCGGCCAGCGCGGTGCCAATAGCGGTGGTTCCGACACGCGCTTCAGACAAATCCGTGCCGATGCGGGTGATCAGGCTGGCGCGTTGGTCGTGACTGTCAACCGGGCCGCTGGTGTCGAGCACGATGCCCTGGGCATTGGTCAGGATGGCAAAGTACCCGGTGTTGGCGATGGCTTTGCCCAGCCCTTGCATGATGCCTTGGGCACATTGACGCAGCCGTTGATTGGCCTCTTGCGTCAGGGCACGCTGCGACGGGCTGATCACATCAAACTGGACCGGTTGGGTCGGCTCCATACCCAACTGCAGACAGCGTTGCCACGACCGGTCCACCCACGGTGCCGTGAGGCCGCAGACCAGCGAGCTGCGCTCTTGCAGCACCTGCTGTCGCGCCCGGGCGATGGCGTCACTCCGCCGGTCTTCGGCAGCGGCCAATGGCGCAACAGGGCTGGGTTGGGGAACGATTGGGTTCACAAAAAGGTGGGTGCTTCAGGGTTGCCGGCGAGCCCGATTATCTGTGGCTGCACGGCTGTCTCATTATGAGAATTTCATGCATTTGGGTGGGTGATATAGGGTTAGTCCTAGGTACGGCTTGGCCATCCAGTTGAACAATCGCTATGTTTTGAAGTTCATAGGAACGGCATTGCATAGGTGCTGTTCAGTTTTTTATCCACAGGAGAAACCCATATGCAAAAGGTGTTGCACATCAACGCAGACAAGTGCACCGGTTGTCTGCAGTGCGAAATGGCGTGCGCGTTTGAGAATTACGGCACGTTTGCCACGGC
>NZ_JAGPBB010000114.1 GCF_018063565.1 Rhodoferax sp. | reverse complement strand
TTACCGGGTGGAGGACGCCATCGCCAGCTGGCGACGGGTGACAGCACCGGTGCTGATGCTGCTGGCCGATGAGGGTTATGTGCAACAGCGCTTTGCCAGTCAGCCCGAGGAGTTTCAACGCCGCCTGCAGTGCTTTCGGCACCAAAAGGCGCTGACCATCACGAACGCCAGCCACAACCTGCAGCATGACCAGCCCGAGCAAGTGGCGGCGGCACTGGAAAATTTTTTGCTGGCATGAGCAAGCCGACAAGCAGCCGCCAAATCTGGCCCTTGACGGCGTTTGACAACGCACCGGGGCGGCAGCCGTGACGCATCGCTACGCGCGCGCCCTGCCCCTGCTTTTTGTGCTGTTGTGGTCCACCGGTTTTATCGGTGCCAGACTTGGACTGCCTCACGCCGAACCACTCACGTTCCTGTTGATCCGTTACTTGGCGGTGATTGCCCTGATGGCGATGGTCGCGGGTGTCACCCGCGCACCCTGGCCCGCGTCGCCGGTGGTCTGGCTGCATATTGGCGTAACCGGGCTGCTGGTGCACGGGGTGTATCTGGGTGGCGTGTTCACGGCAATCTCCAAAGGCCTGCCAGCCGGTGTCGCCAGCCTGGTTGTGGGTGTTCAACCGCTGCTGACCGCCGTGGGTGCCGGATGGCTGCTCGGTGAAACCGTGGTGCGCCGACAGTGGATGGGGTTGGCGCTTGGTTTTTTGGGCGTTGGCCTGGTCGTCTTTGACAAACTGGGTACGGGTTTTGGCGTCGCCGCCCTGTTGCCCGCTTTGCTGGCCCTGGTGGGTATCACGGTGGGCACGCTTTACCAGAAGCGCTATTGCCCATCCTTCGACTGGCGCACCGGCGCGGTGGCCCAGTTTTTGCCGACCGCTGTGGCAACAGGACTGGTGGCGTATTGGACCGAGGATTTGCGGGTTGACTGGACCGGCGAATTTCTGTTTGCGCTGGGTTGGCTGGTCTTTGTGTTGTCGCTGGGTGCCATCAGCCTGCTGAACTGGCTGATCCGTCACAGCAACGCAGTCAACATCGCCAGTCTTTTCTACCTGGTTCCGCCTTGCACGGCACTGGTCGCGTGGGCATTGTTTGGCGAGTCATTCTCCGGTTTTGCCATGGCAGGGATGGCCTTGGCGGTCTGGGGGGTCTACCTGGCGCGAAAATGAACCGATACCAGCATTTCACAGCATGATCACCAAAACCTTCACCAGCGGTCGAATCAGGCGAATTGATTACGACGCGAATCAACAACAACTCGAGTTGCATTGGGTCGACAAGTCAGTTCTGGCTTACCACCATGTGCCCGCAGAGGTTGTTCGCCGCCTGTGCGCTGCACCCAATCCAGCCGCGTATTGGGAAGACCGGATTGCAGACGAATACCCGAAAGGCACACCGCAAGCGCCCCAACCCCCTGCATCCAGCGGCAAGAGTCTGAGTGATCTGTTTGGAGAAGAGGCTTAGGACAGACGGAACTGGGCCGGGTGCGCAGTAGCCCTTGCAGCCATCAGCATTTATCAATTGCCACTCTTGAAATCACTTCAAACGCCCTTATCATTAGCACTCGTAAGAGTTGAGTGCTAACAACACGACGCCAAGTGCGACTCTTCAAGCTAACGAACACTGCCAGGTTTTTGGCAGTTTTAGTTTTTAACCCGTGTTTCAAACCCATTAGGAGTCCCTATGAAACTTCGTCCCCTGCACGATCGCGTGATTGTCAAACGCGTAGAAAACGAAACCCGCACCGCCTCTGGCATCGTCATTCCTGACAGCGCCGCTGAAAAGCCTGATCAAGGCGAAGTGCTGGCCGTTGGCCCTGGCAAAAAGAACGACAAGGGCGAGCTCGGCGCCATGAGCGTGAAAGTTGGCGACCGCGTGTTGTTCGGCAAATACAGCGGCCAAACCGTCAAGGTCGATGGCGACGAGCTGCTGGTCATGAAGGAAGATGATTTGTTTGCCGTCGTTGAGAAATAACTCAACTTATACAAAATCAATAGCTACTAGCGCAATTAACATAAGCGCTAGAGGCCAATTTATCATATAACTTTAGGAGCCTAACATGGCAGCAAAAGACGTAATTTTCGGCGGCGAAGCCCGCGCACGCATGGTTGAAGGCGTGAACATCCTGGCCAACGCAGTCAAGGTCACCCTCGGCCCCAAGGGCCGTAACGTGGTGCTCGAGCGCTCGTTTGGCGCCCCCACCGTAACCAAGGACGGTGTGTCGGTGGCCAAGGAGATCGAACTCAAGGACAAGCTGCAAAACATGGGCGCGCAAATGGTCAAGGAAGTGGCTTCCAAGACCTCTGACATCGCTGGCGACGGCACCACCACCGCCACCGTGCTGGCCCAGGCCATTGTGCGCGAAGGCATGAAATACGTGGCCGCCGGCATGAACCCGATGGACCTAAAGCGCGGTATTGACAAGGCCGTGACGGCCCTGATCGCCGAACTGAAGAAAGCCTCCAAGGCCACCACCACCAGCAAGGAAATCGCGCAGGTTGGCTCCATCTCTGCCAACGCAGACGAAACCATTGGCAAGATCATTGCCGATGCGATGGACAAGGTCGGCAAAGAAGGCGTGATCACCGTGGAAGACGGCAAGAGCCTGGAATCCGAGCTCGACGTGGTGGAAGGCATGCAGTTTGACCGTGGTTACCTGTCTCCCTACTTCATCAACAACCCCGAAAAGCAGGCTGCACTGCTGGACAACCCGTTTGTGTTGCTGTTTGACAAGAAGATCAGCAACATCCGCGACCTGTTGCCCACGCTGGAGCAAGTTGCCAAAGCGGGCCGTCCGCTGTTGATCATTGCCGAAGATGTGGAAGGCGAAGCCCTGGCCACTCTGGTGGTCAATACCATCCGTGGCATCCTGAAAGTGGTGGCTGTCAAGGCCCCTGGTTTTGGTGACCGTCGCAAGGCCATGCTGGAAGACATCGCCATCCTGACCGGTGGCAAGGTGATTGCTGAAGAAGTTGGCCTGACACTTGAAAAAGTGACGCTGGCTGACCTGGGTTCAGCCAAGCGCATCGAAGTGGGCAAAGAAAACACCATCATCATCGACGGTGCCGGCCCGGCCGCCGACATCGAAGCCCGCGTGAAACAAGTGCGCGTGCAGATCGAAGAAGCCACCAGCGACTACGACCGCGAAAAACTGCAGGAGCGTGTTGCAAAACTGGCCGGCGGCGTGGCCGTGATCAAGGTTGGCGCAGCCACCGAAGTCGAAATGAAAGAAAAGAAAGCCCGCGTCGAAGACGCCCTGCACGCCACGCGTGCTGCGGTGGAAGAAGGCATTGTGGCCGGTGGTGGCGTGGCCCTGCTACGCGCCAAGCAGTCTGCTGGCACCATCAAGGGTGACAACGCTGACCAGGATCACGGCATTGCTCTGGTTCTGAAGGCCATCGAAGCCCCGTTGCGCGAAATCGTCTACAACGCCGGTGGCGAAGCCTCGGTGGTGGTGAACGCCGTCATGGCTGGCAAGGGCAACTATGGCTTCAACGCCGCCAACGACACCTATGGTGACATGATCGAAATGGGTATTCTGGACCCGACCAAGGTGACCCGCACCGCACTGCAAAACGCAGCGTCTGTGGCCTCCCTGATGCTCACCACCGAGTGCATGGTGGCTGAAGCACCGAAGGAAGAGTCTGGCGCCGGCGGCATGGGTGGCATGGGCGGCGGCGACATGGGTGGCATGGGCGGCATGGGTGGCATGGGCATGTAAACCCCCGCTGAAAAGCAAAAGCCCTGCAGGTGTCAAGCCTGCAGGGCTTTTTTTATGGGGACTGACTTTTATTCGTGTGCCAGTTCCCAACGGTCGGGCGAACGCCACAGGCGCGAACGCAACAACTCGCGCTCAAAGGTGAACTCTTTGGGCAGGCGGTCACGGAAGCGGTCAAAAAGCTCCTCGTGGGCATGCGCCTCGGCGGTACCCGCATCGCGACCCACGGCCATCAGATCGTAGAAGCTGTCACTGGCAAACTCCAGACCCTTCCAGTCCAGATCTTCAAAACGCGGCATCCAGCCAACCGGGCTCTCGACCGCAAAAGCCTGACCATGCACGCGCCCGGCAATCCACTTCAACACCCGCAGGTTGTCGCCAAAACCCGGCCAGATGAATTTCCCTGCATCGTTCTTGCGGAACCAGTTGACGCGGAAGATGCGTGGCGGGTTGCTGACCTGACGCCCCACATTGAGCCAATGGCTGAAGTAGTCGGCCATGTTGTAGCCGCAAAACGGCAGCATCGCCATCGGGTCTCGCCGTGTGGCCACCACGCCGATGGCCGCCGCCGTGGCTTCCGAGCCCATCGTGGCGGCCAGGTAAACACCGTGCGCCCAGTTAAAGGCCTGAAACACCAGCGGCATCTCCTTGCTGGCGCGACCACCAAAGATGAACGCCGCCACCGGCACGCCGGCGGGGTTTTCCCAGTCGGGGTCGATCGATGGACACTGACTGGCCGGCGCCGTGAAACGCGAGTTGGCATGTGCCGCCGGGCGGCCACAGCCTGGCGTCCAGTCTTTGCCTTGCCAGTCGATGCAATGGGCCGGTGGCTCACCGTCCATGCCTTCCCACCACACGTCACCGTCATCGGTCAGCGCCACGTTGGAGAAGATCGAATTCTTCGTCATGGTCAACATGGCGTTGGCATTGGACGAGTAGTTGGTGCCCGGAGCCACACCAAAGAATCCTGCCTCAGGGTTAATGGCGCGCAACTCGCCTTCGGGCGACTTTTTGATCCAGGCGATATCGTCGCCCACGGTGGTGACCTTCCAGCCCTCCATGCCCTTGGGTGGACGCAACATGGCCAGATTGGTCTTGCCACAGGCACTGGGGAACGCCGCCGCGATGTAAGTTTTTTGACCTTCGGGCGACTCCAGCCCAGAGATCAGCATGTGCTCGGCCAGCCAGCCTTCTTTGCGGGCAATGGCCGAGGCGATCCTGAGTGCCAGACACTTTTTGCCCAGCAACGCATTGCCGCCATAGCCCGAGCCATAGGACCAGATTTCGGTGGTGTCGGGGAAATGGGCAATGTATTTTTTGCCAATATCGGGTTCGCACGGCCAGGTCGAATCGGTCTGGCCCGGTGCCAGTGGCGCACCCACCGAGTGCATACAGGGGATGAAGCTGCCATTGCCCAGCACATCCAATACCTTGGCACCCATGCGGGTCATGATGCGCATATTGGTCACCACGTACGCGCTGTCGGTGATCTGCACGCCAATCTTGGCAATCGGCGAGCCCAGCGGCCCCATGCTGAAGGGAATCACATACAGGGTGCGCCCGGTCATGCAGCCGCTGAAAATGCCCTTCAGGGTGGCACGCATTTCGTCGGGCGCAGCCCAATTGTTGGTGGGGCCAGCCTCGTCTTTGGTGGCGGAGCAGATGAAGGTACGCTCTTCGACACGGGCCACGTCTGACGGATGGGTGCGGGCCAGAAAACTGTTGGGGCGTTTGTCAGGATTGAGCCGGATGAAGGTGCCCGCAGCCACCATTTCTTCACACAGACGATCGTATTCCTCCTGCGATCCATCGCACCACACCACGCGCTCGGGCTTGCAAAGCGCAGCCATGTCACTGACCCAGGTGAGAAGTTTCTCGTTGCTCAAATTCGCCGGGGAACCGATGGCCATATTACTCATTGAACTACTCCTTACAGTTGAAAAACCGGGGTTGCGCCTGGCGCACGAACTTGTGCATGGCACCAAGTCACTTAGATTATTAATTAATTTTTAATAATTATCGGACAGCCGTCGTCTTGATGCAAGTCAATCACGTTGCGGCCATGGGGACTTGCGCTATATCAAATGAAACCACTTTTTGCGCGAACGGTTTGGCACCCGCGTGGTTGCACCGCGGCACTTAGCCCGAATCCCCGGTCCTTGCCCATCGCCTGGATGGCGCAACCCACCGTGACTCCAACAACAAATTATTGTTTCAATAGCACTCAATACTTGCTGGATATGCGCTAAAGCTCGATCTTGTGCATAATTCCGCCGATTGGAATCCACCCACGCAATCAACATGGATGAATCGTTGGAGCCTGACCTGACACGCCGCCCGCTTGCTGCCGAGCGCGCTGATCAACGATACAACCACATCACCGTGCGCTTGCAGTACCAGCACCTTGGCAAATGGTGGTTTGCTCAGGCGCGGGAGTGGAGCGCTGCGGGCTTCAATTTTTTTTGCGAAAACCCTCTGGAAGGTGCAACCCTGCCCCTCAAGCGGGGGCTGTCGCATTTCGACGGACAGATTGTCTGGTGCTCCCGCCAGGCCGACGAGCAAGCGATTCTCGGCACATTGATCAATGAGCTGATCTACAAACGCGCCCAGCAGACGGTCAACGATGCCGCCTTGCAGGCGCGGCTGATCCAACTGATCCGGGTTGATGGCATGGTGCCGGAGAAGCGCAAGATCCTTGGCTCGCTGGGTGTTGTTCTGGGCGATGACAAACTGGCGACGCTGGTTGCCACGCGCCAACGGGAGCGCCCGTTGTTTCACTATGGCGTGCGGGTGGTGTCTGATCTCTGGCAGGCGCAGATCGCCCAGGCCTTAAGCCTGTCCTCCGTGGTGCTGTCGATGGAGCAATGGTCCAAAACACTCAAGCAGTTGGTGCCAGGCAAAACCCGGCCTAGCGCCTGACTGGCCGCCAACGTTGGGTGACGGCGGCAGTCACTGGTCCAGCGGGAAACGGGTGCAGCCCAGCTGCGCCGAGATGTCACGGCTGGCGCTTTGCAGCATGGCCACGGTTTCGGCTTCTTTGGACTCGTCGTAGCGAAAGGTCGGAAACGAGATGCTCAAACCGGCAATGGGACGGTTGATGCGGTCGAAAATGGGCACGCCCAGGCAACGGATGTGATCATCAAATTCTTCGCGGTCTTCGCCAAAGCCCTGCGCCTTGACGCGCACCAGTTCCGCCTGGAACGCCGCCGGGTCCACAATGGTCTTTTCACGGTAGCGCGTGAACTCGGCTCCCTGCAGCACCCGCGCGCAACGCTCGGGGTCTTCCCACGCCATCAGCACCTTGCCAATGGCGGTGCAGTGCAAGGGTGCGCGACGCCCCACGCGGGAGTACATGCCCAGCATGTGGCGCGAATCGACCTTGTGGATGTAGATGATTTCGCTGTCGATCAAGGTGCCCAGGTGCACCGTCTCGCCCGTGGTGTCGGCCAACAGCTGCATGTGGTTTTTGGCCAGCTCGACCAGATCGGGATACTGTAGCGCCTTGGTGCCCAGCTCAAACATCTTCATCGTCAGGCCATAGCGCTCGCTGTCTTTCTCCTGGCGCACATAGCCCAGCGTCATCATGGTCTGCAAAAAGCGGTACACCGTGGCCTTGGGCATGGCCAGACGCACAGACAGGTCTGAAATGCCGGTCTCGTTGTTTTCAGACAGGGCTTGCAACAGCGCAAACACCTTGAGCACCGCCGCCACCGATTCGGGCTGCCTGGCGTCGTAGAGTTCTTCAGCCATTTTGTTTTGAATCCCTTGGAAAAGTGTTTCAAATTATATTGCCGAAACACATTCGCAATTACCGCGCCAGCCACCCTCCATCCACCGCCAGGGTGCTGCCATTGACATAGTTGGACGCCTCTGAGGCCAGGAACACCACAGGGCCCGCCAGGTCGGCCGGCACACCCCAGCGACCTGCCGGGATGCGCTCCAGAATCGCGGCGTTGCGTGCCTCATCGGCGCGCAGCGCGGTGGTGTTGTCGGTGGCCATGTAGCCCGGAGCAATGGCGTTGACGTTGATGTTGTGCTTGGCCCACTCGTTGGCCAACGCCCGGGTGATGCCCATCACGCCGCTTTTGGATGCGGTGTACGACGGCACCCGAACCCCACCCTGAAACGACAGCATCGACGCCACATTGATGATCTTGCCGCCCGTGCCCTGCTTGATGAACTGGCGCGCCGCGGCCTGGGCAAAGAAAAACACCGACTTGAGGTTCAGGTCGACCACGTCGTCCCAGTCCTTTTCGGTGAAATTGATCGCGTCTTCACGACGAATGATGCCGGCGTTGTTGACCAGGATGTGAATGCTGCCGTTCAAGGCCAAGGCTTGACTGATCAGCGCGTCGATGCCGCTGACATCGGCCAGGTTGGCGCGCAAATCCACAAACTGGCGCCCCAGGGCCTGCACCTGCGCGGCCGTGTCATCCGGCGGGCTGACGTTGACACCGACGATGTCGGCCCCGGCTCGCGCCAGCGCCAGAGCCATGCCCTGACCCAGACCGGTGTTGCAACCGGTGACGATGGCCACCTGGCCGGCGAGCTTGAAGTTGTCGTGGGCCGCGTTCACAGCAAGGCTCCCATGGGCACATGGTCCATGTCCTTGAAGACCTGGTTTTCACCCACCATGCCCCAGATGAAGGTGTAGGCCTGTGTGCCTACGCCGGAATGGATCGACCAGCTCGGGCTGATCACCGCCTGCTCGTTGCGCACCACGATGTGGCGCGTCTGGGTGGGCTCGCCCATCATGTGAAACACCACAGCGTTGTCGTTCATGTCGAAATAGAAATACACCTCCATGCGCCGGTCGTGGGTGTGGCACGGCATGGTGTTCCACATGCTGCCCGGCTCAAGTTGCGTCATGCCCATGGCGAGCTGGCAGGTCGGCAGCACATCGGGCACCATGAACTTGTAGATGGTGCGACGGTTGCTGGTTTCGGGCGCGCCCAGTGTTTCGGGCGAGGCCTGCGCCAGGGTGATGGTGCGGCTGGGGTAACGGGTGTGGGCGGGCGCGCAGTTGAAATACAGTTTGGCCGGCTGCGCGGCATCGACGCTGCTGAACTCGAGCTGCTGCGTGCCCTGACCGATGTAGAGCGCTTCACGCGGGCCAACGTCAAAGGCCACGCCATCGGCCAGCACGCGCGCGGCACCGCCAATATTGATCAGGCCGAGTTCACGCCGCTGCAAAAAGTAGTCGGTGCCGGTATGACGGCCCAGCTCGGGCGAAAAGCGCACCGCCTGGGCCACCGGCATGATGCCGCCGACGATGATGCGATCGATCTGGC
>NZ_JAGPBB010000113.1 GCF_018063565.1 Rhodoferax sp. | reverse complement strand
CCTCGCCTTTGCGCGAGCAGCAATTACTGTTGCTGTTAAAAGATGCGCGCCGCTGGGTGGGTTAATCGACGGCGCGACGTTGCCCGCGCGGTGTTAACCAAATGCGGGGCATTGGCGAAAGTCAGGTCACCCGTCATTCCGAATCGACAAGACGAATGTTTTTGAAACCGATTTGGCGCTGCCGGTGGCGCGGGCGGTCACCGTCACAGTGAAAACTTCCGCCACAGTTAGAAAACCCCCAGCGTCGTATTCCCCAGAAACTACTCCGGTAGACGCGTCAATCGCCAGCATTGACGCAGCCGGCAACCCGGTCGCCGAATAAACCATCGTCCGGCCTTTGGGATCGGTCA
The DNA here is from genome assembly GCF_018063565.1 of Rhodoferax sp. Taxonomy (GTDB): domain Bacteria; phylum Pseudomonadota; class Gammaproteobacteria; order Burkholderiales; family Burkholderiaceae_C; genus Rhodoferax. The sequence goes on along the minus strand of NZ_JAGPBB010000113.1, from coordinate 8,667 downwards.
CCCCGCCGGTGGCGATTGATGAAATTGGAAAGTTGCCAGCATAGTCACTGACAGTTAAGTCCCCCAAACCCGCAAACGCCGATCCCGGCGGCACCACCGGTGCCGGGTCAGCATCTGCCAGATTGAGCCCGGCAGCCACCGTGCTGCCGCCCGCCAGCACACTGCCCACTTGCAGGGTCGATCCGGTCACCAGCTCCAGTCCCGGCTTGAACGTCAGAGTGTTGATCGTGACCGGTGTGCCCAGACTGTTCTGCACCGCGACCGTTCCGGTGTACCCGTCCGGCAGCGTTACTGTGGCGGGATTGCTGCCACCACCCAGCACCACGGTGTACAGCACATCGGCCAGCGCTTGCCGCAGGTCGGTGGCCATGCCCACGCCCACCAGCGCCGCCGTCAACACCCAGGTCATCACGGAGGACGCGCGTTTGCGCAGCGTCACCCAAGCTACCCCCGCCATCAACAGCGCCAGCAGCCCCATGGCCTGGAGTGACAAGGGAACGTTGTGCGCCGTGATCGGCGTAAAGCCGATACATACGCCGGGGCAGACACCCTGCGCCCACAGCGCGCCAGGATCGGTCCAAAGTGAAGCAAAAACAGTAGCGAAAAACGCCCGTGGTTATTGCGCTAAATGCCAAAATTGCTTGGTAAAGTCAGCGCAGAGCGCTGTTCATACGCCTGTCGCCTCCCTGAAAAGAAGCAGCAAGCCAATAACAAATGCAGGCAGCCTCAAAAACCAAAAAAGGCCCCTAAGGACCTTTTTGATCTCAGGCCGCAGCCTGAAAGCGATAAGCTGTGCTTAGTAGCTGCTACGGCCACCACCGTAACCACCACCACCGCCGCCGGAGCGACCACCACCGGCACCGCCGCCGTAGCCACCACCGCCGCCGCCGCCAGAACGGCTACCGCCGCCACCGTAACCGCCGCCACCACCACCACCGCCAAAGCCGCCGCCACCCGAGCGGGGAGGACGAGGCTCCATCGGACGGGCTTCGTTCACCACCAGACCGCGGCCGCCAAACTGTTGGCCATTCATGGCATTGATGGCGGTTTGTGCCTCGGCATCGCTACCCATTTCGACAAAACCGAAACCCTTGGAGCGGCCGGTGTCACGTTCCATCATGACCTTGGCGCTAGAGACGGTGCCGTGTTGGGAAAATGCCTGTTGCAGGTCATCGTCACGGAAAGAATATGGCAGATTGCCGACGTAAAGTTTGTTGCCCATGAAAGGACTCCTCAAAATAACTCAAAACGCGATGGAGTCCATAACCGCAATCAACAAACCATTGAAATTAGCGCAGACGCGAGACTGACATACACCGCAAACTCATACTGCCTTTTCAGGGGCAATACGGGGCGCATGATACGTCAAGTTTGAGTTTTTCTACAATTTATTTGCTATACATCAAAAAATGCGTTGGTTTGTTGTGTAAAGCGCTCATTTCTCGGACGCTGGCGGCTCCGACTCGGAGTAGTTGCGCCATTGCCGCATGGCGTTGTGCATGGTCAACACCTGGCGCTCGAAGGTCGGGCAGGTCTTGCAGATCAACATATGCAGTTGCACTGCCAGTCGTTCGCGCCAGGGCAGCACCCGGTCTTCACGGGCGATGACCAGCGCAGTCACCTGCTTGCAGCTTCGGTTCAGTGGCAGCATCGACATCATGGTGTTCAGAGACTCGCGGGTTTGGCAAACCAGTTCAACTCCAGGCATTCGCGCAGGCGCAAGCGGGCTCGGTGCAGTTGTACATACAGGTTGGTCGGCGTCAGGCCGAGTTCCTTACAGATGTCATCACTCGACAGCTCCAGCCACTCGCGCATCAGAAATAGCCGGCCCTGGCTGGCTGGTAACTGTTGGGCGCAGGCATCCAGCACCGCCATGAACTGGCGACTACTCAAGTCCTGTTCGGGATTGCCCCAGTCCGAGGGTGCCTGTGAAAAATGCCCATCCGCCTTAAAGCCCAGATACTCCAAAGGGTCAGCTTCATCGTCGTCGTGACGGCTGGTGCTGATCTCGCGGCCGTGCAGGCGCAGTGCATCAATTACCTTGTGTTTGAGGATACCGATCAGCCAGGTTTTGAGCTGTGATCGTTGTGCGAACGCCTGCGGCTTGGCCAGCGCAGCCAGCACGGTCTCCGACACCACATCCTCGGCCCACGCGTCATTGCGTAGCTGCAACCTGGCAAACCGCAGCAAGTCAACACGGCAAGCCACAAGCTGCTGCTCGAAGCTGATCTGGCAGGTGGGGGTATCGGCCACTTTGGATTGAGAAAAATCAAAAAATAAATACCCACACTTGTAAGAAGTCAGGCGCGAATGTGACTAAATCATAACCAGCGAGCCAGACACCGGACAAGGGTCTGGGCGCGGGTTAAACCAACCTAATTTCTTAACTAATGGAGTTTCCTATGAACCAACGTCTCGTGATCGCCAGCGCCGCTGCCTCCCTCATGTCTTTGGCCCTGGTGGCCAGTCCGGTGGCTGCTGCTGAAAAAGAAAAATGTTTTGGCATTGCCAAGGCCGGGCAGAACGATTGCGCCAGCCTGTCGGGTAGCCACTCCTGCGCAGGCCAGAGCAAGGCCGACATGGACAAGGGCGAATGGAAGTACGTGGCCAAGGGCACTTGCAAGGACATGAAGGGCCTCTCGATCGACGAGGCAAAGGCGGCCGTCAAAAAGAGCTGATCAATCTGCAGTTGCCATAGCAGTGTGTGTTGCAGGCGCGCGCAGTGATGCGTGCGCTTGCTCTAATCTTCTGCAATCAACCTGTGCGCCAGGCTGTGTTCGCAGGCTTTGAAGACAATATAAGCAGCCAAGCTGGCATAACCAGTCAGCAAAATCTCCGCCAACTGCAACAAGCCGCCATCCACCATCGCCTGCCAGCCATGCTCCAGCAGGAGATTGGCGTTGGCCTGCGCCACGTAGATCAGGTTCAAGGTGCCGGCACCAAATGCGATAAAACTGATACCCATCACGGCAAAACACAACCAGACCCGTCGCAGGACGACCCGTTGAAACCATATTTTCATGAAGACCTCTTTCTTGAATTGCTCAGATGAGTGTTTGGGACGAAGAATCAACGCAAAATCGTTCACAAGCGGTTGCCTATTGCCATGCAATCAAGCCCGAAAGTTACCACGCGCCAGTCGGTACCTCTCAATCATGATGCATTCCTGAAAAACGTGAACGCAAGAATATTTTGGTTATGCCTGTAAGAAACCGGCGGCCAGTCAGACTCAACAATAACCAAAGTCGAAACTGCCCCTGGGGCAGTACGGTCCAAGGTTAAGTTCTTTCATTCAACTATTTTCTGGAGTTTTCCGATGAACCAACGTACCCTTATCGCCAGCGCCGCTGCCTCCCTCATGTCTTTGGCCCTGGTGGCTGGTCCGGCCGCTGCAGCGGAAAAGGAAAAGTGTTTTGGCATTGCCAAGGTCGGTCAAAACGACTGCGCAAGCATCAGCGGCGTGCATTCGTGCGCCGGCCAGAGCAAGGTCGACATGGACAAGGGTGAGTGGAAATATGTGGCCAAGGGCACTTGCAAGGACATGAAAGGTCTGTCTTTGGACGAAGCCAAGGCCATGGCGAAAAAGAGCTGATTGACTTTTTCGTTGCGTCTGGCAGCCCACGCCCCAAGAGTCCACCATGTTGACTGCATCGCCTGAGACTATTGCGGTCGCTCGCCCAACACCGCAAAACCCAGCAGTGGGCATCGGCTGGCGCCACCCGCATTACGCCGAACTGTTGCAGCGTCTGCCAGCGCTGGATTTTCTGGAAGTGCACTCAGAGAACTTTTTCGGTTCGGGCGGTGCGGCACTCGCGGTGCTGGAGCGGGGGCGTGCCCACTATCCGATCAGCCTGCATGGTGTGGGGCTGTCACTTGGTTCTGTGGCCGGGCTGGATCCTTGGCACATAGACCAGTTGGCACAACTTGTGCAGCGCATCGATCCGGTGCGCGTCAGCGACCATGCCAGCTTTGCCCGGGGTCGTTGGTCGGGTGCGGCCGGGGGGCTCACCATCCACGCCGCTGACTTGCTGCCAATTCCCTTTAGCTCCGAGGCACTCGACACCCTGTGCGTCAACGTGCAACGCGTTCAGGACCGGCTGCAACGCCGCTTCATGGTGGAGAACTTGTCTGCATACCTGCGGTGGCTGCCGCAGCCTGACGAGGCACTGTTGTCGGAAACTGATTTTTTCAACGCATTGGCTGCGCGCACCGGTTGTGCGTTGCTGGTGGATGTGAACAACATCTATGTCAATGCCCTCAACGCTCGCATTCACGGTGCGACAGCAGACCCGGTGCAGCATTGTCTGGCTTGGCTGGACCAGATAAATCCCGCGCATGTCGCCGAAATCCATTTGGCGGGCCATTGCCATGTGTTGCCTCAGCCGGGTGAAGATGTGCTAGCCGAAATTGTGGTGGATGACCACGGTAGTCGGGTTTGTGCCGAAGTCTGGCAGATTTATCAGCACGCCCTGGCCCGGTTTGGCGCTGTGCCCACACTGATTGAATGGGACACTGACGTGCCGACGCTGGATGTGCTGCTCGATGAGGCGGCCCGCGCTCGTGGCATGTCGGGAGTCATCTCATGAGTGCGTTGGCTCGGAAACAGCAGGCGTTGCTGGCAGCACTCTTTGATTGGCCATATGAAGATGCTACTCAAAACATAGCTAACTATGCCGATGAAAAATGGGCTAGAGGGCTGAAAGTTTACCAGGCCAACGGTCATGCCCTGGCGTGCAACGCCCTGCGCGCGGCATACCCGGTGGTGGCGCAACTGTTGGGCGAAGAGAGTTTTGATGCGCTGGCGCGTGCTCTTTGGCACGCGCAGCCACCGCTGCGCGGCGATGCGGCCCAATGGGGCGGCGCATTGCCTGAGTTTGTCCGCGTCAGCGATCAACTTGCCAGCGAACCGTATCTGCCGGATGTGGCGGCGCTGGAATGGGCCCTGCACCTGGCCGCCAGTGCCGCAGACGCCAGCGCCGACCCATCGAGTTTTGCCTTACTGGCTGATCATGACCCGGCTGACCTGGCGTTGCTGCTGTCGCCTGGGTGTGCCAGCCTGGGCAGCCGTTACCCGGTCGTCAGCATCGTCAATGCCCATCTGCTTGCAAGCCCCAGCCTGCAACAGCTTGGTGAGTTGCTGGGCGCTGGCGTCAGTGAGGACGCGCTGATTTGGCGCCAAGGCGTGCGACCGCTGGTGCGCCAGGCGCTCAACGGCGAGGCGGCGTTCGTGGCGGACCTGATGGGCGGCCAAAGTTTGGGCTACGCGCTGGGCCAGGCCCCGTCACTTGACATCAGCGCCTGGCTACCGATGGCGGTTCAGACCGGTTTGTTATTGGGGGTTTGCCAGAAAAGAGAGCCATCACACAATTCTGGCAGGTGTGCCTAACTATCCAGTTTTGTTTTGACCCGCGTATTCAATAGTTTTAGGAAAAATGACCATGCCAACTGTTTCCAATGTGCCATCGGCGCGCCCGGCAGATTTTTTCGGTCGCTTACTCGGCTTGTTTCACGGCCTCAATGCGGCGATGGATGCGTTGCAGCCCGCCGCAGCGCTGTTGGCGCGTGGCTATGTTGCCGAGGCGTTTTTCAAGTCGGGCCTGACCAAACTTCGCGATTGGGACATCACGCTGGCACTGTTTCAGGACGAATACAAGGTGCCGCTGCTGCCACCGGAAGTCGCTGCCGTGATGGGCACCTGCGGTGAACTGGTGCTGCCGGTGCTACTACTGCTGGGCTTGGGCGGACGGTTTGCGGCGCTGGGCTTGTCCGTGGTGAACGTGGTGGCCGTGATCTCGTTGACCGAGATCGCTCCGGCTGCGCTGCAACAGCATGTCACCTGGGGGGTGTTGCTGGCAGGCGCGGCGGTGTTTGGCAGCGGCCGCTGGGCACTTGACACCTGGTTGATGCAGCGCTGGTTCGGACATCTTGCCAGGCGTGGGGGCCATCTTTGAATATGGTAGTCTGTGCACCATGAAAGCCGCGCCCGTTGAGCCCGAACGCCGGACCTTGAACCCGGCTCAACAAATTCGATGGCCGCGCCGGCTTTCCTGGCGGTTGGCCCTGGGGTTTGGCACTCTGGTGGGCTTGATGTTGCTGGTACTGGCGCTGGTGATACTCCAGATTCGCGCCATGACCGTGCTGACCGAGCGGTTTGCCACGGACGACATGCAGCGCCTGCTTCGCGTGCAGTCATTGGCACTTACCACCGAAGGCGTTGGAAATGCCCTGCTGCACCTGATGAATGCGCCACGCGAGCAGCGTGTACCGGTGTATGCCGATGTCGACGAACGCAATCGACGTATCGACGGCATCATTCAGTCGCTGAGCAATAACCTCGATGAACTGACACAGGTGCAGACGCTGCGTCGCCTTAACGAGGCCCGCGCCGCCTATTCCGAAGCCTTCATCGCCACGGTCGATGAGATCGAGGGCGAGGATCCAAAGGCGGCCCTGGCGGTTTACCGCGCACAAGTGATGCCGGCATTGCAACAGGTGCTGACCGAATCCAATGTGCTGATCAACCGCGAACGCGAACGCATCGAGCAACAAATGGCCGGGGCACAGGCCCGGTTTGAACAACTGGCATTCTGGGCAGTGGGGCTGTCGTTGCTGGCGGTGGGCTTGGGCCTGGCGCTGGCAATGGGCACCACCCGCAGTGTGGCGCTGCCGCTCAAGCAATTGAAGGCTGCTGCCCAACGCATTGCCGGGGGCGACTATCAGCATCCGGTGGTGGCCACCGGAACGGACGAGATCGATCAGGTCGGCCAGGCACTGACCGCCATGACCGGCGCCATTGCTGCGCGCGAGCACGAGATCGAGCGACTGGCATTTTCAGATCGACTGACCAGCTTGCCCAACCGTACCTTCCTGCTGCAGGCTGATATGGGCATGCCTTTATCTGCGGGCGCTGGCGACTCATTGTCAATGGCTGGCGCTGATGGTGATCGAAAGACCGAGCGGCTTGACTGCCTTTGTCGCAGCCTGCTGCTGTTTGACCTGGCAAGGCTCAAGACCATCAACGAAACGCTGGGCTTTGCCACAGGTGATACCTTGATCAAGGAAGTCGCCTCGCGTGCCCAGGCTGTATTGAAGGCCGTGAGTCAGTCCCAGGCAGCCGGTCTGACGGATTTCCAAGGTTCAAAGACCCTGCTGACGCATATTAACGGTGGCAGGTTCGCGATCGTTTCAGAGTTGAACGAGCGCGCTGCCGTCGAGCACTTGCAGCGGCTTCTGACAGAGGCGATGGTGCAGCCGGTGCAGTGCGGCGACCACAGTGTGGATCTGAGTCTGGCGTTTGGCCTGGCTGATTCCACTGCAGATGCGGCCCTGCCGGTGATCACCCTGCTGCGCAATGCCGAGGTTGCACTGAATGCCGCCAAGCGAGCGGCGCACGCCTTTGCCTGGTACAACCCGGCGCAAGAAGCGGCGCGTTTGTCGCACTTGGGTCTGCTTTCGGATCTGCGGATGGCGGTTGCGCAGTCGCAATTGCAGATGTGGCTGCAGCCGAAGTTTTCGCTGCAGACCGCTGCGCCGGTGGGTGCCGAGGCGCTGGTTCGCTGGCAGCATCCGACGCGCGGCTTTGTCTCTCCGGCGGAGTTTGTGCCGTTTGCCGAGCAGACCGGTGCCATTACCTTGGTGACGGACTGGATGCTCGATAAAGCCATGCAGACCCTGCAGCAATGGCAACAGCGCCAGCCGCAATTGAGCATCAGCGTCAATGTCAGCACGCGTGATTTGCAAGACAGTACATTTTGCCAGCGGGTACGTGAGCGCATGACGCATTACGGCATCGCACCGCACCGACTGCGTTTGGAGATTGTGGAAAGTGGCTTGATGCAAGATGCATACACCAGCATCGCCCTGTTGCACTGCCTGCGCGATGCCGGTGTGGAACTTTCGATTGACGATTTTGGTACCGGCTACTCGTCGCTGGCGTATCTGCAGCAGTTGCCGGTCAGCGAACTCAAAATTGACCGCAGCTTTGTCACAGACATTGATAGCAAACCTGGCAGTCTGCAGCTGGTTAAAACCATGATTGAGATGGGGCATGGCATGGGTTTGCTGGTCACCGCCGAGGGCATTGAGACCCAGGCCGAACGCGACACCCTGAAAGCACTGAATTGCGATGTGATGCAGGGCTATTTCGGCAGCCGACCGCTATTTGGCGACAAACTGCAGGCTTGGTTTGACCAGCTGCCAACGGAGAGTATCGCCGCTTGATCCGGTGCGCGGCAAACCCTGTGGTTTAGGGCAGGGTCAAGAGCGCGGGCGGCAAAGCCGACCTTGAGTTGGTTTTAGTGCGGAGTCTGTTGTTACTCGTCCCGGCTGTTGCGATAACGAACCCAGCCCAGCTTTGGCAACTTGATGCGACTGTTTACCTGGTCGATTTCAAACTGCTTGGCATCGGGATAACGAAAGCTCTCGCCACTGCCTTTGCGCTTGAATCGTGGAAATTCAGCACGTTTGGCAAAGAAGTTTTTGTACGCCCGTTCCAAGTCCTTGAGAGCGTGCTGTAACGCGTGACAAGGTGCATCTTTGAGCCACGGGGTTTCAGTCCCATTGCGCCAGTCGGTCAACGACTTCGCCAGGGCCACGTAGCCAATGAACTTACCACCGGCCTCGTAATTCGTTTTCTGCAATGCCAGTGCCTTGTTATAGACGAACCGG
>NZ_JAGPBB010000190.1 GCF_018063565.1 Rhodoferax sp. | reverse complement strand
GGGTACAGATTCACCACCAGTACGTCGATGGTGTCAATCTTGTGTTCAGCCAAAGCGGCCATGTGGGCAGGCACATCGCGGCGCGCCAGCAGGCCTCCGTGAACGCGGGGGTGCAGGGTTTTGACGCGACCATCCAGCATCTCGGGAAATCCCGTCATATCGGCCACTTCGGTCACGGGTAGCCCTTTTTCAGCCAGCAACTTGGCGGTACCTCCGGTGGAGAGCAGCTTGATGCCCTGCTCGTGCAGAGCCCGGGCGAGTTCGATGATGCCGGTTTTGTCGGACACAGAAAGTAGTGCGTTCATGGTGGAGCGGGCGTAGTTAAAAAATGGGGGCGGCTGCTCAAACAGTTCGCGCAGCGCGATCAATCAATCAGTCGGTGTTCCAGCAGCTTCTTGCGCAGGGTGTTGCGGTTCAAACCCAGCCACTGCGCAGCCTTGGACTGGTTGTGCTCGGCCTGCGCCATGACCACTTCAAGAAGGGGTTTTTCGACCGCGCGCACCAGCATGTCGTGCATGCCGCCAGGCTCGGTGCCGCGCAGGTCGCGAAAGTAGCCTTCCAGGCTGGTACGCACGCTTTCCTCAAGCAGCTTCTTGCTCATACAACACATTCCGTCATGTCTCGTCCTCTTGTGTTGGCCACACCGCCGCTTGACGGGATGCGGTCCATCTTCTCGTTCAAACCATCAAAAAACTGCTCTACCGCAGCCACCTGGCTCACACTGTCCTGCAAGGCATTCATCTCGTTGCGAAAAGCCTCGCCACCGGGCAGATCACGCACATACCAGCCAATGTGCTTGCGCGCCGAGCGCACGCCGATGAATTCGTCGTACAGGCTGTAGTGGTCGTACAGGTGCTCCACCAACAGCCGTTTGACTTCACTCACCAGCGGTGGCGCCAGGTGTGTGCCGGTCGCCAGAAAGTGTGCGATTTCGCGAAATATCCATGGCCGGCCCTGCGCCGCGCGGCCAATCATGATGGCGTCCGCTCCCGTGGCCCGCAGCACGTCGCGCGCTTTTTCGGGAGTTGTGATGTCGCCGTTGGCCACAACCGGAATCTGCACCGCAGCCTTGACGGCGGCAATGGTGTCGTACTCGGCCTCTCCCTTGTAGCCCTGCTCGCGGGTGCGACCATGCACCGCCAGCATTTGCACGCCAGCCGCCTCAAAGGCGCGCGCCAGTGGAACAGCATTCTTGTGCGCCTGGCACCAACCGGTTCGCATCTTCAGTGTGACGGGCACATTGCGCGGCGCACATGCGGCCACGACCGCTTCAACGATGGAAAGGGCCAGCGCTTCGTCCTGCATCAGGGCCGAGCCCGCCCACTTGTTGCAAACCTTTTTGGCCGGGCAACCCATATTGATGTCAATGATCTGCGCGCCACGCTCGATGTTGTACACCGCAGCGTCGGCCATCATCTGTGGCTCGGTGCCGGCGATCTGCACGGCAATAGGACCGGGCTCACCAGCATGGTTGGCCCGGCGCGACGTCTTGAGTGTCTTCCACAAATCCGGCCGCGAGGTCACCATCTCACTGACTGCATAGCCCGCCCCCAGGCGCTTGCAGAGCTGGCGAAAAGGCCGGTCTGTCACGCCCGCCATGGGTGCAACAAACAGGGGATTCGCCATGGCAAAGTGGCCGATGTGCATGCGGATGGATAAGAAAAAGGGGGTGGGGTTTGAAACGGATGACGCGGGTCGCAGCCTATTCTAGCTGCCTAAAATTTCAGCAATTGAAATCCGCAGAAATACTTTGCGCACGCCCACCACACCTGCCCAAGTGCAACCTACACTGCCCGTATGCCCGAATGGATCAACACACTGCTTGCCTTGCTGTCACTGCCCCAGTACAGCCTGAGTACGGTATTTGTGGTCTCGTTCATCTCGGCCACGCTGCTTCCGCTGGGGTCGGAACCGGTCGTCTTCGCACTGGTGCAACTCAATCCTGATCAGTTCTGGCCCGTGGTTCTGGTGGCAACGGCAGGCAACACACTGGGCGGCGCAGTGGACTGGTGGATGGGCTACGGCGCACATCAGGTCGTGGACAAATACCGGCACTCGCCAACCCATACCAAGGCACTCGACTGGCTGGAGAAATTAGGACCCAAGGCCTGCCTGCTGGCCTGGCTGCCCGCTGTGGGCGACCCGCTGTGTGCCGTGGCAGGCTGGCTCAAGCTGCCGTTCTGGCCATGCCTGGCTTATATGGCAATTGGCAAGTTTGCGCGCTATGTGACGATGACGGCGGTGTTGATCGGGCTGGTCAAGATCTGGTGAGTTGGCCCTGGTTGATTAAGATGCCGTTGCGCGAGCTGTTTTGCTTTTTCAAATAACGTGCACCCAAATGGGCACAACGTAGCGCTCAAGGAGAGTGAATGTCTGGTGATCCGCAAACCCGTGGCGTCACAATGTCGCATGAGCAAGTCCTGCGACACCTTCGCCGCGCCAATGGCGTTGCGCGGCGGGCCATGGCACTCGGGCGACATCCTTTCGGGGCGGTTCTGATTGCTCCGGATGGCGAAACCGTTCTGGCCGAACAGGGCAACGTGGATACGGTCAATCACGCCGAGTCGACCCTGGCGCGCGCCGCCGCAACCAACTTCGCAAGTGATTACCTTTGGCAATGCACGCTGGTGACCACGGTGGAGC
>NZ_JAGPBB010000189.1 GCF_018063565.1 Rhodoferax sp. | reverse complement strand
GCACGCCCTGGCCTGACATGAGCGACACCTCGCGCTCAGCGGAGCGGCCCCCCAGCAATACCGCCACTTTTTCCTTTTTGATGTCAAATTGGCTCATAGCGCAACTCCATCAATATTTGATAGCTCTTTTATTTGTAGCAAATCGCATACCTTGGCACTGACCGCACCAATGGAGCCTGCGCCCATACACAGCACCACGTCGCCGTCACGGGCGGCGTCCACAATGGCCTGCGGCATGGCGGCGATGTCATCCACAAATACCGGCTCAATGCGCCCGGCCACGCGTAATGCACGCGCCAGACTGCGCCCGTCGGCGGCCACAATGGGCGCCTCACCGGCGGCATACACTTCGGCCAACAGCACCGCATCAGCCTGCGCGATCACTTTGACAAAGTCATCAAAGCAGTCTCGCGTGCGGGTAAAGCGGTGTGGCTGAAAGGCCAGCAGCAGGCGCCGGCCCGGGAAAGCGCCGCGCGCAGCGGCCAGCGTGGCCGCCATTTCGACCGGATGGTGACCATAGTCGTCCACCAGCGTGAAGCAGCCCCCACCATGGATGGCGGGTATTGGTTGCTCACCGTAACGCTGAAAGCGCCGCCCTACCCCGTGGAAATTGGCCAGTGCACGCAACACATGATGATCGGCAATGCCCAACTCCACTGCCACCGCGATCGCTGACAAGGCATTGAGCACGTTGTGCCGGCCCGGCAAATTCAGCACCACCGGCAGATCCGGCAACACCAACCCGTTGCGCCGCTGCACGGTGAAGTGCATTTGCCCGTCGACCGCACGTACTTCCACAGCACGCACTTCAGCGCCTTCGTCAAAGCCGTAGCTGGTGACCGGGCAGGTGACCTGTGGCACGATGTCGCGCACGGCCGCGTCGTCGGTGCACAGAATAGCCGTGCCATAGAAAGGCATACGGTGCAAAAAGTCGACGAAAGCCTGTTTGAGCCGGCCAAAGTCATGCCCATAGGTTTCCATGTGGTCGGCGTCGATGTTGGTCACCACCGCCATCACCGGCAGCAGATTCAGAAACGACGCATCCGACTCGTCGGCCTCGACCACGATGTGCTCGCCCTTGCCCAGCCGGGCGTTGGCGCCGGCGCTGTTGAGACGCCCGCCAATGACAAAGGTCGGGTCCAGTCCGGCCTCATTCAGCACGCTGGCGACCAGACTGGTGGTGGTGGTTTTGCCATGCGTTCCGGCAATGGCAATGCCAGTTTTCAAACGCATCAGCTCGGCCAGCATCAGCGCGCGTGGCACCACCGGGATTTTCTTCTCGCGCGCCGCCTGCACCTCCGGGTTGGCCTGCTGCACCGCAGTGGAGGTCACCACCGCATCGGCACCCTCAACATGACTGGCGGCGTGACCGATATGGGTGCGAATGCCCAGGCTGGCCAGACGCTGCAGGGTGGCGCTGTCGGACTGGTCTGAGCCGGAGATGCTGTAGCCCAGGTTAAACAGCACTTCGGCAATGCCCGACATGCCCACGCCACCGATGCCGACAAAGTGAATGTGCTGGATGGCGTGTTTCATAAGGCCAGCTCCTGACAGGCTTGCAGCATCTGCTCTGCCGCATCGGTTTTGGCCATCAGTTTGGCCTTTAGCGCTTTATCCATCAATTCTTCTCGCTGCATATTGACTAGCAAATCCGCCAGTACCCGGGGTGTCAGATCGGCCTGTTGAATCAGCCAGGCGGCGTTCTGATTGGCCAGAAAGCGCGCATTGGTGGTTTGGTGGTCGTCCACGGCAAATGGAAACGGCACAAACAGGGCGGCGGCCCCCACCGCTGCGATTTCGGTCACGGTGCTGGCGCCGGCCCGGCAGATCACCAGGTCTGCCAGCGCAAATGCCTGGGCGGTGTTGTCGATGAAGGGGGTCAGGTCAGCCGTCACGGCGGCAGCGGCGTAGTTTGCACGCAGGGCGTCGATCTGCTTGGCGCCGCTCTGGTGCAGCACTTGCGGGCGCTGCGCGGGCGACAGCAGGGCCAGCGCCTGCGGCACCACCTCATTGAGGGCGCGAGCGCCCAGGCTGCCCCCCACCACCAGCACCTTGAGCGGTCCACTGCGCCCGCTAAAGCGTTGCTCAGGGGGGGTCACTTTCAGAAAGGCGTCGCGCAGCGGGTTGCCAACCCAGCGCGCACCCCGCAGCACGTCAGGAAACGCCGTGAAGACCCGATCTGCCACTCCGGCAAGCACCCGGTTGGCCAGCCCGGCGACCGAATTTTGCTCATGCAGCAGCAAAGGCTTGCCCATCAGCACCGCCATCATGCCCGCCGGAAAGGTGATGTAGCCCCCAAGGCCCACCACCACATCGGGCTTGACGCGGCGCAGTACCTCAATGCTCTGCCAGAATGCCTTGAGCAGGCGCAGCGGCAGTAACGCAGCTGCGATCAGCCCCTTGCCGCGCAGGCCACCAAAGTCGATCAGGTCCAGTGGCACCCCGTGTTGTGGCACCAGCTGGCTTTCCATGCTGGGCTTCCCGGGACTGCCCCGCCCACCCAGCCAATGCACGCGCCACCCCTGCTGTTGCAGCGCCTGCGCCAGCGCCAGACCCGGAAAGATGTGGCCACCCGTGCCACCGGCCATCACCAATGCACGTTTGCCACTCATACGCGGCCTCCGTGCATGAGGGTTCGGTTCTCTTTGTCCACCTTGAGCACCACCGCAATGG
>NZ_JAGPBB010000188.1 GCF_018063565.1 Rhodoferax sp. | reverse complement strand
TCTTTGCTCAGGCGCTGGCAAATGGCGGTACCAATGCCGCCCATACCACCGGTGACGTACGCTACTTTTTGACTCATGATGTGCTCCTCTTTGTAAAAACCAGGTGTGAATGATAGGGTGAATTAACGCTCAAGTGCCAGCGATACGCCCATGCCGCCGCCAATGCACAGCGCAGCCAGGCCCTTTTTGGCGTTACGACGCTGCATTTCGTGCAGCAGCGTGACCAGAATACGGCAGCCGGACGCACCGATGGGGTGGCCAATGGCAATGGCACCCCCGTTGACGTTGACCTTGGACGGGTCCACTTCAAGTTGCAGGTTGACCGCGCAGGCCTGGGCGGCAAAGGCTTCGTTGAGCTCAAACAGGTCGACGTCGTTCACGCTCCAGCCGGCGCGTGCGAGTGCCTTGCGCGAGGCGGGCACCGGACCCAGACCCATTTGTGCCGGGTCCAGACCGCTGGTGCCAAAGGCGGCAATGCGGGCCAGGGGTGTCAGACCCAGCGCGGCGGCCTTTTTGGCGGTCATGACAACCACAGCAGCGGCACCGTCGTTGATGCCGGATGCGTTGCCGGCGGTAACGGAACCCGCTTTGTCAAACGCCGGGCGCAGGCCAGCCAGTGCTTCGGCATTGGTTTTGCGGTTCAAAAACTCGTCGGTGTTGAACACCACCGGGTCGCCTTTGCGCTGCGGAATGCTGACACCGACGATTTCGTCCTTGAACTTGCCGGCATCTTGCGCGGCAGCGGCTTTTTGCTGGCTGGCCAGGGCCAGGGCGTCTTGCATGTCGCGGCTGATGCTGCAGGCTTTGGCCACGTTTTCGGCGGTGATGCCCATGTGGTAGTTGTTGTAGACGTCCCACAGGCCGTCGACGATCATGGTGTCGGTCATTTTCCAGTCGCCCATGCGCTGGCCGTCACGGCTGCCGTTGAGCACATGCGGGCTGGCGCTCATGTTTTCCTGGCCACCAGCGACCACAATGTCGCTGTCGCCCCAGGCCACGGCCTGCGCGGCCAGCATGACCGACTTGAGACCGGAGCCGCACACGGCATTGATGGTGAGCGCCGGGGTTTCCATGGCCAGGCCCGCTTTCAGGGTGGCCTGGCGCGCCGGGTTTTGTCCGCAGCCAGCAGCAAGCACCTGGCCCATGATGACTTCACCCACCTGGTCGGGTGTGAGTTTGGCGCGGGCGATGGCCTCGCGAATCACGATGCTGCCCAGCTCCATGGCCGATACCTTGGCCAGCGATCCCCCAAACTTGCCTACGGCGGTACGCGCTGCTGAAACGATGACGATGTCTTCCATGATGATCTCTCTGTCCTGTAAAAAAGTAAAAGTAAACGGGTAAAACGGTGATCAGGCTTTGGCCAGCACGTAACGGCCAGGTGCGGGCTCGATGCCCTTGTATTTGCCTTTGCCATAGGTCTTGGGCGCAGCGATCTGTTTGCTCGACTGGCTGGCCAGCCAGTTGGACCAGTCAGTCCACCAACTGCCCGGGTGTTCAACGGCGCCGGCAAACCACTCGTCGTGCGTCTTGGGCAGTTTGCTGTCGTCACGCGTCCAGTAGCAGCGCTTGCCTTTGGCGGGTGGGTTGATCACACCGGCGATGTGGCCGGAGGCGCCCATGACAAAGCGTTTGGACCCCGGGAAAAACCGGGTGGTGGCGTAGGCCCCGTTGATTGGCACAATGTGGTCTTCACGCGAGCCATAGATGTAGATCGGGATGTTGACTTTGCCAAAGTCAACCTTTTCGCCCAGCACCACCGCCTTGCCGGGTTTGCTGAGGTTGTTTTCAAGGTAGGTGTTGCGCAGATACCAGGTGTAGAAGGGGCCCGGCAGGTTGGTGCTGTCGGCGTTCCAGTACAGCAGGTCAAAGGGTGGCGGCGTTTCGCCCTTGAGGTAGTTGCCCACCACATAGTTCCATACCAGATCGTTGGGGCGCAAAAAGCTGAAGGTGCTGGCCATGTCGCTGCCCTTCATCATGCCGCCCTTGCCCATTTCTTTCTCGCGCTTGGCGACAAACTTCTCGTCAATAAACACGTCCAGAACGCCGGTGTCGGCAAAGTCGACCATGGCCGTGAGGAACGTGGCGCTGGCCACCGAGGTGTCGCCGCGTGCCGCCAGCACCGCCAGCGCGGTGGACAGCATGGTGCCGCCCACGCAGAAACCCAGCGTGTTGATGCTGGGCGCGCCGGTGATTTCTTTGGTGACGCTGATGGCCTTGAGGATGGCGTGTTCGATGAAGTTGTCCCAGGTAACCTGGGTCATCGACGCATCGGGGTTGCGCCAGCTCACTACAAAGGTGCGATGCCCTTGCGCCACGGCGTAGCGGATCAACGAATTGTCGGGTTGCAGGTCAAGGATGTAGTACTTGTTGATGCTGGGTGGCACCAGCAAGAATGGCTTTTCGTAAACCTTCTCGGTCAGCGGTTTGTATTCAATGAGCTGGATGTAGTCGTTCTCGAACACCACCATGCCTTCGGTGGTGGCGATATTTTTACCGACCGTGAACAGGCTCTCGTCGGTCATCGACATGTGGCCCTGGTTGTAGTCCTGCAGCAGGTTGCGCACGCCCTTGGCAATGCTCTCGCCCTTGGTGTCAATGGCAGTTTGCAGCGCGTCGGCGTTCATGGACAGGAAATTGCTGGGGGCTGCAGCGGCGTTGAGCTGCTCCACCGTGAAGCGGATGCGGGC
>NZ_JAGPBB010000048.1 GCF_018063565.1 Rhodoferax sp. | reverse complement strand
CACATCGGCAGCGCGTCGCAGTACTGCCTCCTGGTTGGGCGTGGTACGCAACCCCAGGCGTGCAGAGCGCGGGGCGGGTGAGGTCCTTGCAGTCATGGGGCTTCCAAAGAAGTGAGAGATGGATAGCAATGTTAGTACAAATAGCTAACATCCGTTGCTACGGCGGTGGTACAAGCTTGCGCCGTGCTACTTTTCAACGCGACCAGTGATCGATCTCTTGGCAGGCGGCTACGAATCAGTCGAACGTGGCTTTCGCGGTCGCCCGGCCAGCGCTTTGTCAAACAGCCAGTTCGGCAACAGTCGCAGCAGCTTGGCCACCACGCCCATCTGCCAGGGGATGACGCGGTAACTCACTTGCGCTTCGATGGTTTTGAAGGCTTTTTCAGCGAACACGTCCGCCTGCATCAAGAACGGCATGCTGTAACTGTTGTTCTGTGTCAGTGGTGTGGCGATGTAGCCCGGGCAAATCGTCACCACCTTCACTCCGCTTGAGCGCAACTCGCCGCGCAGACTCTCGCAATAGCTGATCACGGCCGCCTTGCTGGCGCAGTAGCCACCATGGCCGGGCAGGCCGCGAATGCCGGCCACGCTGCCAATGCCTACCAGCGTGCCACTGCCGCGCGCCACCATGGCGTTGATGAACGGGCCAAAGGTGGCCGCCACGCCGACCACGTTGGTGCTCAAAATTCGCGCCATCACCTCCAGGTCTTCAGGGCGCGATGAGTCCACACCGATGCTGATACCAGCATTGGCAATCACCACGTCGGGTACGCCCTGGCGCGTCAGGCAGTCCTGCGCCGCTGCGGCCAGTCCTTCGCTGTCAGCCACATCGGCACTGTAAATTTGATATCTGTCCACACTGATTTCGGCTGCGCGTAGCCAAGCCTGAATGGTATCTGTGCGGCGCGCCAACAGGGCCAGTCGATAGCCCTGGCGCACAAAATGCAAGGCCATGGCCTGCCCCAGTCCGCTGGACGCACCGGTGATCAGAACAAGTTTGCTCATGGTTTGGCCAGTGCTGCCTTGGGCACCTTCGGCCTGGCCAGTCCAGGCGTCAACACGCCAATGACGCGCCCCTGCAATTGCAGCAGGCGCTTCTGGTTGTCGAAATCCATGCTGTCGGCGGTGAAGTGATCCGTGCCGCGCGTCAGCACCACCGGTTTGTCTGACACCACCCGCTCGGTGTTCAGAAACGCGTGCAGGTATTCACCCGAGAAAGTCATCTCGGGTTGCACCACACCACCCGCGCCGGTCATGGGCGAGCGCACCACCTGCGCAGCGCCGATAAGCTGAACCTCCGAGGCGTCCTGATTGGTCACCGCCTGGCGTGCCGTCGCGGTGGTCAACCGGCCCTGCGGGTCAAACGAGCGTATCCGTACCTGATCAATCTCCAGCGCACCGGTATCAGGAAAGTGTCTTGCTTCCCCCCCCAATACCTCACTTTTGAGCTCACCTTTGGCATTGAAGGTCTTGACCGAAAAGTTGCGCATGAAATAGTCGGGCAAATGGGGTTTGGCTGAGTCGACCTTGGTGGGTTGGCTCACCGGGGTACTGCGCACCAGCCAGTAAGTCGCCATCGCCAGCGCCCCCATCAGAAACACTGGCAAGTACAGCGTCATCCGGTCAAATATCAAGCGCAGCGCAGTCATCACGCCAGTGTCTCACGCAACAGATCCGCGTAGCGACCACTGGCCACCAGCAACAGGTCGCACAACTCACGCACGGCGCCAGCGCCCCCATGCCGATGGGTCACGTAGTGCGCCATGGCCAGTGGCTCGGCCTGCGCGTTGGCAGGGGCGCAGGCAAAGGCGCAGCGTGTCATCACCGGCAGATCTGGCCAGTCGTCGCCCATCGCAGCCGCTTGCCTCCAGTCCAGCCCCAGGGCTCTGAGCGCAGATTCTGCGGCCGGGCGCTTGTCTTCGGTGCCATAAAAAGCATGGGTAATGCCAAGTGCCGCCAGTCGAACTCGCAAAGGTTTGCTGTCGCGTCCGGTGATCACCACCGGGGTGATGCCGGCGCGCTGCAGCAACTTCAGCCCATGGCCATCGAGCGTGTTAAAGCGTTTGAGCGTCTCGCCAGCCTCTGAGAAATAAAGTCCGCCATCGGTCAGCACCCCGTCCACATCAAAAAATACCACGCGGACGCCTTGCGCCTGGAGCAACAGTTCGGGCGGGAAGTTCAGCGCCGGTTGCATCAGATCACCTTGGCACGCATCAGGTCGTTGCTATTGAGCGCACCACACAGTCGGCCCTGCGCATCGAGCACCAATACGCTGGTGATGCGCCGAAGCTCCATCAGCTCGGCCGCCTCGACCGCCAGCGCGTCACAGCCAATGGTGCTGGGGTTGGGGTGCATCACCTGAGCGGCGGTGCTGCTGCGCAGGTCGACCCCTTTTTCGATCAACCGGCGCAGGTCGCCGTCGGTAAAAATACCCAGCACACGGTCATCCGCGTCCACGACCGCGGTGGCACCCAGGCCACGGGCGCTCATCTCGCGCATCAATTCACTGAAGGAAGCTTCCAGCCCCACCCGTGGCACTGCCTCGCCGCTGCGCATCACGTCGCTCACGTGGGTCAGCAGTTTGCGCCCTAAAGCGCCACCCGGGTGCGAGCGGGCAAAGTCTTCGGCCTTGAAACCACGCGCATCCAGCAGCGCCACCGCCAGCGCATCTCCCAGCGCCAGTTGCGCCGTCGTGCTGGCTGTCGGCGCAAGGTTCAAAGGACAGGCTTCTTTCTCGACACCGCTGTTCAAAAACACATCGGCGTGGCGTGCCAGCGTCGAGTCGGCGTCCCCCGTCATGGCCAGCAAGGGTGCACCCAGGCGTTTGATCATCGGCAACACGGCGTTGAGTTCTTCGGATTCACCGCTGTTGGAGATTGCCAGCACCAGATCCACCGCCTGGATCATGCCCAGATCGCCATGGCTGGCCTCGGCCGGGTGCACAAACATGGCTGGTGTGCCGGTGGATGCCAGCGTGGCCGTGATCTTGCGCCCGATGTGGCCACTTTTGCCCATGCCCATCACCACCACCCGCCCCCGAACACTCAGCATCAGTTGCACCGCCTGGGCAAAATCAGCGCCCAAGTGCCCACGCAGTCCCAGCACCGCAGCGGCCTCGATGTCGAGGGTTTCCCGGGCCAGTGCGAGGGCGCGGCTGGCGTCAAACGCCTGCGGGCGGGAAAGATCGGTGGTCATACGTTCATTTTATCGGTGCGCCAATCGCTTGCGCGGCCACGCTGTATTGGGTGCTTGGTAGTATCGGGGGGTGAACCCGCTTGACCTGACCTTACTCTATTTACTGGCCGCCGTGCTGGGCGTGGTGGTGTGCCGCACGCTCAAGCTGCCACCCATGCTGGGTTATCTGGCGGTCGGTGTGGTGATTGGCCCGAACGCACTGGCGCTGGCCAAAAATGCCGACGGTGTGCGCCACCTGGGCGAGTTTGGTGTGGTGTTCCTGATGTTTGTCATCGGTCTGGAATTCAATCTGCCCAAACTGCGAACCATGCGCCAGCACGTGTTCGGGTTGGGACTGTTCCAGGTCACACTGACCATGCTGATGACCACTGTGGCGAGCATGGGTTTTGCCCTGCTGGCACCGGCGCACTGGGGTATGGACTGGAAAACCGCGCTGGCCTTGTCCAGTGCCATGGCCATGAGCAGCACCGCCATCGTGGTCAAGCTGATGTCCGAGCGCATCGAAATGGAAAGCGAACACGGCAAGCGCGTCATGGGTGTATTGCTGTTTCAAGACTTGGCTGTAGTGCCCTTGCTGGTGCTGATTCCGGCACTTGGTGCGAGCCCAGAGCAAATGGCGGAAACGCTGACATTGGCCATGCTCAAAGCGATGGCACTGATCACCCTGCTGCTGGTGGGCGGTCCGCGCATCATGCGCTGGTGGTTGACGCTGGTGGCGCGGCGCAAGAGTGAAGAGCTGTTCGTGCTCAACCTGCTGCTGGTCACCTTGGGGCTGGCCTGGTTGACCGAACTGGCTGGTTTAAGCCTGGCGCTGGGCGCGTTCATCGCCGGCATGCTGATTTCCGAGACACAGTACAAGCATCAAGTGGAGACCGACATCCGCCCGTTTCACGATGTGTTGCTGGGTTTGTTTTTCATCAGTATCGGGATGATGCTCGACTGGCGCCTGGTGTTGGAACGCTGGCCATTGGTGCTGGTGCTGATGACCTTGCCAGTATTGTTCAAGGCCGTGCTGGTCACCGCCATCACCCGTTTGCTGGGCGCTAGCATGGGCATCTCACTGCGCACTGGCCTGTATCTGGCGCAAGCCGGTGAGTTCGGTTTTGTTTTGCTGGCGCTGGCACAAAACCACGCCCTGGTGCCGCCAGAACTGCTCAACCCCATTCTGGCCGCGATGGTGCTCTCCATGCTGGCCACGCCGTTCATCGTGATGCACAGCAACACCATCGTGTTGCGACTAGTCAGCAACGAATGGTTGATGGAATCGGTCCAGATGACCAGCATTGCCCGCAAGTCGATCAAGGCGAACAAACACGTGATCATTTGTGGTTTCGGGCGCTGCGGCCAGAACCTGGCACGCATTCTGGACAAGGAGCACATTCCTTACATGGCACTTGACCTGGACCCGGACCGGGTGCGCCAGGCTGCCGCCGCCGGCGACTCGGTGGTGTTTGGTGATGCCGCCCGACTGCAGGCGCTGATGGCGGCCGGCCTGGCACGTGCCAGTGCGGTGGCTGTAACTTACCTGGAAACCGCCAGCGCCATGAAAGTTCTCACCCACATCCAGGCGCACGCGCCTCAGGTGCCGGTGGTGGTGCGCACCCAGGACGACCATGACCTGGAACTGCTGCAAAAGGCTGGCGCCACCGAAGTGGTTCCCGAGGCCATCGAAGGCTCGCTGATGCTGGCCAGCCATGCGCTGGCGCTGGTGGGCGTACCCATGCGTCGGGTGATTCGCATCATTCAGGAGCAGCGTGATGCGCGCTATAGCCTGTTGCGTGGTTTTTTTCGCGGCTCCGACGACGCCAGCGTGGACGAGACCGAGCAGGAGCGATTGAGCTCACTCAGCCTGCCACTGCGTGCCCGCTGTGTCGGGCGCCAGGTGGGTGAACTGCAGTTGCACACACTTGGCGTACAACTGGTCAGCCTGCGTCGCAAATCCGGCCAGGTCATGGCCATCACCGATGCACTGGAATTGATGGACGGTGACTCCCTGGTGCTGTCCGGCAAAGCCGGCCCGATCCTGCAAGCCGAGCACCATCTGCTCAAAGGTTGAATCACCCCGTCACGCGCCAAAAACAAGTACCTCTGGAACCCACCATGCTCAACATCAGCGTCAACCAATACCTTCGTGACCACATCCGCACCGTGCTGGACTGGCCGGCCCCGGGTGTGCAGTTTCGCGACATCACCCCGCTGCTGCAGGACGCCAAGGTATTTCGGGTACTGATTGACGCCTTTGTCCACCGCTACATGGACCCGGACATGCGCCCTGATGTGGTGGCCGGGCTGGACGCACGCGGCTTTATCCTGGGTGCAGTGGTGGCCTACGAGCTTGGGGTGGGGTTTGTGCCCATCCGAAAAAAAGGCAAGCTTCCGTTCACCACGGTTGAGGAAACCTACGAGCTCGAATACGGCAGCGCCACCGTCGAGCTGCACACCGATGCCGTCAAACCTGGCAACCGGGTCCTGCTGATCGATGACCTGATTGCCACCGGCGGCACCATGATGGCCGGCAAAAAACTGCTGGAAAAACTGGGCGCCACCGTCATGGAGGGCGCGGCCATTGTTGACTTGCCCGAGCTCGGTGGCTCAGCCAAGTTGCGCCAGGGTGGGCTGCCGCTGTTCACGCTGGTGGACTTTGCCGGGCATTGAGCCCGTTCTCACCCGGCAAGCCTTATCAAGGCTTAATTCAAATCGCCAAACTGGGTCCGACTCAGCGGCGAAGCACCTTCATCAGACTCCAGTAGCTGGGTATCTTCAAAACCTGGTGCGGCATTTGGTTTGCGCGAACCCGAGGCCGCTGGCGCAATAACGGTCACGGCACTGGCGATCGCCTGTTTGAAGGCCATCATTTCGTCCTGCCCGATGGGTTCAAAACCTTGTGATTTGGCCCCGCCCCGGCCGACCGGCGCGGGCGCAGTCGCGTTCTTTTCGACCGCCGTGGCCTGCGCCGGTGCTGGCGCGGCCGCTGGTGTGACCGGTGCGGCCACCGGCGCCTGGGCGGCACCCAAGCCAGCCTCCAGTTGACGCCAATACACCGCCTTGACTCGTAGCGCATGCCGCTCTTCAGCGACATTGCTAAGTAAATTTTCGATCTTGATCAAGTCCCCCGCCGACATGATTGGACCCGCCATCACATCGATCATGACCAGAAATTGGCTGCCTTGCGTGTCGAGCGACAACACCTTGAACTTGTAGTGTGAGGCCAGCACTTCGCTGCGCATCATCACATCACGCACCACGCCGTAGAGCTTGTCACGCCGATCGTGGCGCTGCTTTTTGAGTTCAGCCAACGCGGACCCTGCGCTCAGCTTGGGCGACTCTGCCACGCCGGCAGGCGCCGGCTCAGGGAATAACCAACTAAAAAAAGACACGGTTACAACCTCCCACCACATCGATTCGTGTGGTCTGCAATTGTCAGCCAAAGTGAAGAGTTTTTACTTACCAATGCAAAAACTTGAAAAAATAACGCCCAGTAAATCGTCAGAGCTGAACTCGCCAGTGATCTCGGACAGCGCATTCTGCGCCAGTCGCAGCTCTTCAGCCAAAAGATCCAGCGCCTGTGCCTGTAAGTCCAGGTGTCCGCTCGCTGCCGCCAGATGCAGTTTGACCTGACCAAGTGCCCGCACATGGCGTTCGCGCGCCATGAAGACCCCTTCGGCCCCTGACTGCCAGCCCGCCACCGACAGCAGACGCAGGCGCAAGGCATCCAGCCCAAGTCCGGTCTTGGCTGACAAACGCACCCCGTCTGTGGCATCAGTGCCCACCACCCACTCGACCACATCGGCTTTGTTCCAGACCTCGATCAGCGCGACCTCTTTTGGCATCTTTAGCGCCATGGAACTGTGAATATGGGCATCTGCAGCTACATATTCAGGTGCATTGCAGCGTGTCAGATCGTGCAAGAACAACACCGCATCGGCCTGCTCGATCGCATCCCATGCCCGCTCAATGCCGATTTTCTCCACCTCGTCGTCACTGTCGCGCAACCCGGCAGTGTCAATCACATGCACCGGCACACCTTCGATCTGAATGGTTTGCTGCACCTTGTCGCGGGTGGTCCCCGGCACCGCCGTCACGATGGCCAGCTCGGCACCCGCCAGCGCATTGAGCAACGAAGATTTTCCAGCGTTAGGTTGCCCGGCAATGACCACCTTGATGCCTTCACGCAACAAGGCGCCCTGGCGAGCCTGTTGCAGCACCCCAGACACATCTTGCTGCAACCGCTGCAGCTGCCCAAGCGCATCGGCTTTGCGCAGGAAGTCAATTTCTTCTTCGGGAAAGTCCAGTGTCGCCTCCACCAGCATCCGCAGATGGATCAGCGCGTCACGCAGTTGATGGATATGCTGCGAAAACGCCCCCGACAAAGACCGACTGGCGCTGCGCGCAGCCGCCTCGGTGCTGGCGTCAATCAGGTCAGCAATGGCCTCTGCCTGCGCCAGATCCATCTTGTCATTGAGGAAGGCTCGACGGGAAAACTCACCCGGCTCAGCCAAGCGCAGCCGCGCCAGGGTAGGTGTGCCGTCGGGTCGCACCGCCGCCGCCGCGGACAGGCAGCGCGCCAGCAGCAATTGCAGTACCACAGGGCCGCCATGCGCCTGCAGCTCCAGCACATCTTCCCCAGTGAAGGACTGCGGCGCCACAAAGTAAATCGCCAACCCATGGTCTATTGCTATCCCGTCCTGGTCGACAAATGCGGTGTACGTGGCCAGACGTGGTTGCAGGGTCTTGCCACATAGGGCAAGGGCCAAGGGCAGCAAGCCACGACCACTGATACGCACAATACCCACAGCGCCGCGCCCGGGCGCCGTAGCAACAGCCACTATGGGATCCTGAGTCCGCCCTAGGCTCACTTCAGGACCACTTTCCCATTAGAACTTGGGCATGTGAAACTTGGGTGGTACGCCCATGCGGGTGTTGATGACCCACTGCTGGGCGATCGACAAAATATTGTTGGTGATCCAGTACAACACCAGGCCCGAGGGGAAGAAGAAGAACATCACGCTGAACGCCAATGGCATGAACCACATCATCTTGGCTTGCAGTGGGTCAGGCGGCAAGGGGTTGAGCGATGTCTGCAGCACTGTGGTCAGTGTCATGATGATGGGCAGAATGTAAAACGGGTCCGGGCTGGAAAGGTCATGGATCCAGCCCAGCCAGGGCGTATTGCGCATCTCCACACTCGACAGCAGCACCCAGTACAGCGCAATAAACACCGGAATCTGGATCATGATCGGAAAGCACCCACCCATCGGGTTGACCTTCTCCTCGCGGTAGATACGCATCATCTCCTGCTGCATCTGCTGCGGATTGTCTTTGAGGCGCTCACGCATCTCGGTGATCTTCGGGTTGACCGCCTTCATCTTGGCCATGCTGGCGTAGGCTTTGGCATTGAGCCAGTAAAACGCGGCTTTGAGCAGCAGCACCAGCGCCACAATCGCCCAGCCCCAGTTGGCAATCAACCCGTGCAACTTGACCAGCAGCCAGTAAAGCGGCTTGGCCAGCATGGTCAGCCAACCGTAGTCTTTCACCAGCTCCAGTCCGGGTGCCAGCGTTTCAAGCACCGTTTCTTCTTGCGGGCCGGCAAACAGTCTGGTCTCGACCACTTTGCTGGCACCTGCGGCGATCGGTTCGAGCGGCGCGATCATGCCCACCGAGTACAGATTGGTGTCAACCTTGCGCATGAACAACTCACGCTTGATGCCGTCGCCCAGCAGCCAGGCACTGGCAAAGTAATGCTGAACCATGGCCACATAGCCGTTTTCCGCCACCTTCTCGATGTCCACATTGCCTTTCTCGATGTCGGCAAACTCGACCTTCTGATACTTCTTGGCCTCGGTATAGACCGCTGGCCCGGTGAATGTCGAATAGAAGGACGACTCTCCTGGCGGCTTGTTGCCATCGCGCACCAGTTGCAGATAGAGCTGAGGACTGACTGTAGCGGCGCTGACATTGCGAACCTCGTGCTTCACCATGACGGCATAACTGCCACGTGTGAAGGTATAGGTCTTGACCAGCTTCACACCCCCCACTTCAGGCGATTCAAACTGCACATCCAGGGTCTGGCTGCCCTCCTTCAAAGTTCGATCACCTGCAACAAGCGTCATTAACGACTTGTGGGTCGGCAGCGCGGCACCACCAGCCCCGGCAATCAGACCACTCTGCGCCATGTAGACGCGCTCCTTGCTGTTGTCGAACAGGACAAAAAGATGCGCTTTGTCGGCCATGTCCTGGTGCTTGAGAAACTCGCTGCGCACCACTGACCCACCCTCAGTGCTCAGAGTCAATTTCAGCACGTCGGTTTCAATCACCACCTTTTCGGCGGCAACTGCACTTGCGGCCGGCGGCACCAAACCAGTTGCAGCATTTGCTGGCGCCGAGCCAGCAGCCGTTAGCGTGGCGGCCGTTGGCACCCCTGCAGGCACACTGGCCGTCCCAGCTGCTGAGGCGGCTGTTGCCGCGACCGGCGCCGCTCCCGGGAAAAATGTGGGTTTGTTGCCGTTGTGAATCTGCCATTTGTCCCACAGCATGATCATGGCAAAGCCAAAAATCACCCACAAAATAGTGCGCCGGATATCGTTCATGAGGACTTCTTTGGAGAGGAAGGTGGAATCAATCTTGTCAACAAACCCGCCGCCGGGGTGGATGCCTCTGGCACCGGGTCAAGCCCGCCTGCACACCAGGGATGACAGCGGCCGATGCGATGTAGCGTCAGATAACTGCCTTTGAGTGCGCCATGCCGTTGCAGTGCGCCAATGGCGTAGGCCGAACACGTGGGCTCAAATCGGCAGGACGAACCCAGAGAAGGGCTCAATAAAAGGCGGTAGGCTTTCACCACGCCAATCAGCAGACGGGCAATCATGCACACTCCGCTGGTGCTGGTGGTGCCGGACGAATTGCTTTGCCAAACAAATGCAGCAACTCCTGGCGCACCGCTGCCTTCAGCGCGTCCGAGCTGGCACTGACAAACCGGCTCCGATCAAAGCTGGCACGCAACCGCACCACATGGGCTGCGCGAGCCAGCGACAACTCAAACTCGCCGCCCACGGTATAAACCTGACGTTTGATGGCATTGCGTGTCACCGCACGTTTGGCCCAGCGTTTGGGCACCATCGCACCCAACCACACATCCTGCACGGCAAACAGGTTTTGCTGTTCCGTTTGCTGCGTCGACCCAGTATTCAGCGCGGTGCAATGCAGTGCGAAGTGCGGCGTGCGCGCCAGCGTTTCACCACCCAACACCGCCTGAAACTGTTGACGCGTCTTGAGACGTTTCAAACTCGGGCACCCTAGACCGTACACCTGACTTGCCAAACAGACAGTTGCCTGCCCCGGCAGCAAAATCAGACAGCCAGACGCTTGCGGCCTTTGGCGCGACGCGCGTTGATCACCGCCCGGCCACCGCGGGTTTTCATGCGAACCAAAAAACCGTGGGTACGGGCGCGACGGGTTTTGGAGGGTTGGTATGTGCGTTTCATTGTTGCAAATCCTAAGAGACACGAGGGCGACGCCAGCCAGCGCAACCAAAACTGGCGCAACTTTTTTTTGTCAGGGAACCTCGTATTATCGCAAACTTTGGTCACCCGGTTTGCCGTATGGCAAACTGCACCTCTTGTAACGCAAATAATGCTGCACAGCGCCGCCGTTGCGGGTGTGGATAAGCATTTGATAAATTAGAATTTACCGCCG
Organism: Rhodoferax sp.; assembly: GCF_018063565.1. Lineage (GTDB taxonomy): Bacteria > Pseudomonadota > Gammaproteobacteria > Burkholderiales > Burkholderiaceae_C > Rhodoferax. Next base: position 21,109 of record NZ_JAGPBB010000048.1, on the reverse strand, counting down.
CCCTTTCTCCCACTGTCCACATCATCTCACCACACAATGACCGAGGGCAACCCCACCCCCAATGGCTCGCAAGAGGCGGCCATCGCACCTGACTTCTGGCAAGCCTGCATTGACCAACTGGCCCAGGAGTTACCCGAGCAGCAGTTTCAGACCTGGATAAAACCGCTGTCTGCGCAGGTATCTGACGATCTGTCGCGTGTCACGTTGTTTGTCGCCAACCGCTTCAAGCTAGACTGGATCCGTGCCCAGTACAGCGGCCGCCTGGCCCAGTTGATGGAACGCCTGACCGGACAAGCCGTTCACATTGAGTTAGCGCTTGCTCCGCGTGAGCCCGTTGCCCGCAGCCAACCCGCCTTCAGACAGGGTACAGCGCCAGCGGACGAACCAACGCCACAGGTGGCCGAGGCCAGTAAAGCGGCTGAGCCCCTGAAGAACCGCCTCAACAATGCTCTCACTTTTGAAACCCTGGTCGAGGGCAGTGCTAATCGCATGGCGCGCGCAGCGGCCATGCACGTGGCAGGCATGCCCGGCCATCTGTACAACCCGCTTTTCATCTACGGCGGTGTCGGCCTGGGCAAGACCCATTTGATGCACGCAGTCGGCAACCAGTTGATCGCCGACCGCCCCCAAGCCAAAGTTCTCTACATCCATGCGGAACAGTTTGTCACCGATGTGGTCAAAGCCTATCAGCGCAAGGCTTTTGATGAATTCAAGGAGCGCTACCACTCGCTTGATCTGCTGCTGATTGACGACGTACAGTTTTTTGCCAATAAGGAACGCACGCAGGAAGAATTCTTCAACGCCTTCGAAGCGCTGCTGGCACGCAAGTCGCATATCGTCATGACCAGCGACACCTACCCCAAGGGCTTGGCCGACATCCATGAGCGCCTGGTGTCGCGCTTTGACTCCGGGCTGACGGTGGCGATCGAGCCACCCGAGCTCGAAATGCGCGTGGCCATCCTGATCAACAAGGCGTTGGTCGAAGGCATTGAAATGCCCGAGGAAGTGGCTTTTTTTGTGGCCAAGAACGTGCGCTCCAACGTGCGTGAGCTCGAAGGTGCACTGCGCAAAATCCTCGCTTACTCACGTTTCAATCAAAAAGAGATCTCCATCATGCTGGCACGCGAAGCCTTGCGCGATCTGCTGTCGATTCAGAACCGCCAGATCTCGGTGGAAAACATCCAGAAAACCGTGGCCGACTACTACAAGATCAAGATCGCCGACATGTATTCCAAAAAGCGACCGGCCAGCATTGCCCGGCCGCGCCAGATCGCCATGTACCTGGCCAAGGAACTCACTCAAAAGAGCCTGCCCGAGATTGGCGAACTGTTTGGCGGGCGCGACCACACCACCGTGTTGCATGCCGTGCGCAAAATCGGTGCCGAGCGCCAGCAGCTCACCGAACTCAACCAGCAACTTCACGTCCTTGAACAAACCCTCAAGGGCTAGATCGCCCAAACAATGGGAAAATGCCAAGCCTGCATATGCCCACGCCGGGCCCCGCCACTGCACCCGTCACCCTGAAGACCACTGACCACAAGAGGAAGACATGATTGTTCTCAAAGACACCCAGGACAAAGTGCTGTCCGTGCTGCAAGCCGTCTCCGGCATCGTTGAGCGGCGTCATACCTTGCCGATCCTGGCCAACGTCATGATCCGCAAGACGGGTGCCAGCATCCAGCTCACCACCAGCGACCTCGAAATCCAGATCCGCACCAGCGCCGAACTCGGTGGTGACGCAGGCGACTTCACCACCACCGTCGGTGCACGCAAACTCATCGACATCCTGCGCAGCATGCCCGCGGACCAGACCGTCTCGCTGGAATCCAACGCCACCAAGCTGATCCTCAAAGGCGGCAAGAGCCGTTTCACCTTGCAAACCATGCCGGCCGAAGACTTTCCGCTGGTGCAGGAATCGGCCAATTTCGGTCCAGTGTTCTCGGTGCCGCAAAAAACCCTCAAAGCCCTGCTGGGCCAAGTGTCGTTTGCCATGGCGGTGCATGACATCCGCTATTACCTCAACGGCATCCTGTTTGTCGCCGAGGGCCAGCAGCTCAGCCTGGTGGCCACTGACGGGCACCGCCTGGCCTTTGCCAGCGCCACACTGGATGTTGAAGTGCCCAAGCAAGAGGTCATCCTGCCGCGCAAGACCGTGCTGGAAATGCAGCGCCTGCTCTCCGACGCCGATGGTGCCATCGACATGCAATTTGCCAACAACCAGGCCAAGTTCAGCTTTGGCGGCATGGAATTTGTCACCAAACTGGTCGAGGGCAAATTCCCCGACTACAACCGCGTCATCCCGCGCAACCACAAAAACAGCATCACGCTGGGCCGCACCGCGTTGCTGTCCACGCTGCAGCGCACCGCCATTCTGACCAGCGACAAGTTCAAGGGTGTGCGCCTGAACATCGACCCCGGCACGCTGCGGGTGGCCTCCAACAACGCCGAGCAGGAAGAAGCCATTGACGAACTCGACATCGACTATGCCGGTGACAGCATCGAGATCGGCTTCAACGTCACCTACCTGATTGATGCACTGTCCAACATGACCCAGGAGATGATTCGAATTGAACTCTCCGACGGCAACAGCTCGGCACTGTTGACCATCCCCGAACTCGACCACTTCAAGTATGTGGTCATGCCCATGCGTATCTGATTTACCTGACCCACGAGTGCCTCATGACCGAAGAAAACAAGCCCGCTGCGCCTACCGACAACACTGTCCACACGGGCGAGGGCACGGCTGACAGCTCCAATTTTCAGCCCACCATCGACGCCCACCAGGTGGGTGCCTCTGAAGCCTATGGTGAAGGTTCCATACAAATTCTTGAGGGTCTCGAAGCCGTGCGCAAGCGCCCGGGCATGTACATTGGCGACACCAGTGACGGCACCGGGCTGCACCATCTGGTGTTTGAGGTGGTTGACAACTCGATCGACGAGTCGCTGGCGGGGCACTGCGACGACATCCTGGTCACCATCCACCCCGACAACTCGGTGAGTGTGGTCGACAACGGCCGCGGCATCCCGACCGGCGTGAAGATGGACGACAAACACGAGCCCAAACGCAGCGCCGCCGAAATTGCCCTGACTGAATTGCACGCCGGCGGCAAGTTCAACCAGAACAGCTACAAGGTCTCGGGCGGTCTGCACGGCGTGGGCGTGAGCTGCGTCAACGCCCTGTCCAAAATGCTGCGCCTGACCGTGCGGCGCGACCACAAGGTGCATGTGCTCGAATTCAGCCGAGGCTTTGTGCAAAACCGCCTCACTGATATGGCTGACGGCGTCGAGGTGTCGCCCATGAAGGTGATCGGCGAGACCGAACGTCGCGGCACCGAAGTGCACTTTTTGCCCGACACCGACATCTTTCAACAAAACAACGAGTTCCACTACGAGGTGCTGGCCAAGCGTCTGCGCGAGCTCAGCTTTCTGAACCACGGCGTACGCATCCGCCTCAAAGACGAGCGCACCGCCAAAGAAGACGACTTTTCCGGCGCAGATGGCGTGCGCGGCTTTGTGAATTTCATCAACAAAGGCAAAACCATCCTCAACCCCAACATCTTCCACGCTCTGGGCGACCGCCAAAGCGACCAGAATACCAACATTGGCGTGGAAGTGGCCATGCAGTGGAACAGCGGCTACAACGAGCAGGTGCTGTGTTTCACCAACAACATCCCGCAGCGCGACGGCGGCACCCACCTCACTGGCCTGCGCGCGGCCATGACGCGCGTCATCAACAAGTACATCGACGACAACGAACTCGCCAAAAAGGCCAAGGTTGAAGTCAGCGGTGACGACATGCGCGAGGGCCTGACCTGCGTCCTCTCGGTCAAGGTGCCTGAGCCCAAGTTCAGCAGCCAGACCAAGGACAAGCTGGTGAGCTCCGAGGTCCGTGGTCCGGTTGAAGACATTGTGAGCAAACTGCTTTGGGACTACCTCCAGGAGCGCCCCAATGACGCCAAGATCATCGTCGGCAAAATCATCGAAGCCGCCCGCGCCCGCGAGGCCGCCCGCAAAGCACGCGACCTGACCCGGCGCAAAGGTGTGCTCGACGGCATGGGCCTGCCCGGCAAACTCGCCGACTGCCAGGAAAAAGACCCGGCGCTGTGCGAGATCTACATCGTCGAGGGCGACTCCGCCGGCGGCTCTGCCAAACAGGGGCGCGACCGCAAATTCCAGGCCATCCTGCCCTTGCGCGGCAAAATCCTGAACGTCGAAAAAGCCCGTTACGAAAAGTTGCTCACCAGCAACGAGATTCTCACGCTCATCACCGCTTTGGGCACCGGCATCGGAAAGGCGGGTGGCAGCACCGGCAACGACGACTTTGACGTCGCCAAGTTGCGCTACCACCGCATCATCATCATGAGTGTGGACGGCGATGACCATGTGTTTGTTCGCGACGATGCGAATGGCACACGCATGGTGCGTATTGGTGCCTACATCGACGCAGCCCTGCAGCAACACGGTGTAACTGAAGACGCGCACGGTGTCGCCAAAGTCAAAGATACGGCGCTGGGCGATGTCCTGTGCTTCGGTCTCCAGAGTCACGAGGTCGGCTTCAAACCCATCAAGGCAGTGATCCGCCATCCGCTGGACGAAACCCTGTACTGCGTTCGTACCAGTTACGGAAGAAGTGTGCGCGTCACCTCGAGTCACAGCGTCTTTGTGCACGAAGGCGATGAAGTCAAGCTCAAGCGCGGTGACGAGCTACGCGTGGGCGACAGCGTTGTGGCACCGCGTACGATGCGCCTGCCTGAACAGGCTCCTGCCCAACTTGACCTGATTGAGCGCCTTTGGGGCGTGCCCGATGCTGCCCGGCAAATCTGGCTGCGCGGTCCTGCCGTACAGGACTGGTGTCGTGCCCGTGTGATGACCCGCCACGGCGAACATGCCGCCCTGACCAGTCCGCGCGTGGACATCCCCAGCGACGTGCGCAATGAGCTTGCATCGCAGCGGCGCGCCAGCGGCCTGAGCAACACAAAACTATGCGAAGCGGTTGGCATTCGTCAGCCTGTCACTTTCTACGCATGGGAGCGCGGCGCCTCTCGCCCAACCGTACAGAACTTCACCGACTACCTCAACGCTGTCGGCGCCAATCAGGATGAGTATCTGCAAAGGGTGAACGTTGGCAGCAGCCAGCTACAGGAACTCTGGGCCCGCTCATCGCGCCCTTCTGGACGTAATCTGGTGCGCGATCGGGTGCGCCTGAGCGAGCTTGACGCCGACGATCTGGCCTGGTTTGCACATCGCACCGACCTCACACTGACCCCGGAACACTATGCCAGCCATGGGCTAACTCGCCATGTCCCAGTTGATACTCCATTGCTGACCCTGCTGGGCTTCTACCTCGCTGAAGGCTCATGTTCTGCGCGCAATGGTGTGCGTCTGTCCATTGGCAAAGGCAATCAGGGATTTGCTGGCGAAATGACCCGCCATTTCGGCCAGGTGTTCGGACACTGCGCCATCCTGTATGAGCAAGGTGGTCGCTCCGCCGAGCTCAAGATGGTCAATCGTGTTGCGGCACTGGCATGGCAGCATTTGTTTGGCTTCGAGGGCGCTGTCTCAAGCACCAAGCGCATCCCGGACCTGATCTTCAACGTCAGCGAACACTTACGGCTGGCCTTTTTGCGGGGTTACCTGATTGGTGACGGCACTGTCAGTCAACGGCTGATTTCCTTCACCACCGCGTCGTACGACCTGGCCAGCGGCCTGATGTACCTGTTAAGCTCACTTGGCGTGGTGGCCTCCCTGTCTCAGCATCAGCCTGACGGTGTGCAGCGCAGCGTGCGTGGCAAACCTTGTGTTACCCGCCAACCCTACTGGACCATCAGTGTCAGCTCCAAAGATGATTTACGCCGACTAGAACCCGTTTGGCGCGACCATCACCGGGCACCCGCGCTGCGTACCACGCTTGAGAGCACGGCGAGCAACGAGAAAAATCGTCGTTTCAAAAATCTGGACGGTGACCTCATGGCACTGCCCATTACGTCGATCGAGCCTGTATCTGCCAGCAATGGCAATGTGTACGACTTTTCAGTCGAGGGTGATGAGAACTTTGTGGCCGGTATGGGCGGTCTTTGTTGCCACAACACTGATGCCGACGTGGACGGTGCGCACATCCGCACGCTGCTGCTCACTTTTTTCTACCGCCAGATGCCCGAGCTGGTGGAGCGCGGCCACATCTACATTGCCCAGCCGCCGCTCTACAAGGTCAAGGCCGGCAAAGAAGAGCTGTACCTGCAAGGCCCCAGCGACCTCGACAACTTCCTGCTGCGCATCGCGCTGATCCATGCCTCGGTGTTCACCGGCGGTGACAACGCCACCACGCTAAACGGAGACACTTTGGCCGAACTGGCGCGCAAGCACCAGATCGCGCAAGCGGTCATTGCCCGCCTGGGGAATTTTATGGATGTCTCGGCCCTGCGCGCCATTGCCGATGGCGTGCCGTTGAACCTTGACACGGTAACGGATGCCGAAATCTCCGCCGCTGCCTTGCAAGCCTTTTTGCCCGATGCCGAAGTGGCGGGTGAATTTGACGTGCGCACCGACAAGCCCATCCTGCGCATCAGCCGCCGCCTGCACGGCAACATCAAGAGCAGCGTGCTGACGCAAGACTTTGCCCATGGTGCCGACTACGCCGCTCTGGCCGAGGCAGCCAAAACCTTCAAGGGTCTGCTGGGCGAAGGTGCCAAGGTGATGCGTGGTGAAGGTGAGCGCCAAAAAGAGCAAAAAGTGGCTGATTTCCGCGAAGCCATGGCTTGGCTCACTTCGGAGGCCGAGCGCACCAGCTCACGCCAGCGCTACAAAGGGCTGGGCGAAATGAACCCCGAGCAGCTCTGGGAAACCACCATGGATCCCACCGTGCGCACGCTGCTGCGGGTGCAGATCGACGACGCCATCGAAGCCGACAAAGTCTTCACCATGCTGATGGGCGACGAGGTCGAGCCCCGACGCGAATTCATCGAGACCAACGCACTGCAAGCCGGAAACATCGACATATGATGTTTTTGTAGGCAAGAGCTCCAACGCCCGTGCTCGCCAACCCAAGCTAGCCGGCGCACGGGAGTGAGTTCGGTAAGCTTGTGCCCGGCCAAGCCGAGCCCATTGTTCATCAAGCGCAAGCCAAACCCATCGGGGACCGAATCAGAGCAAAACGGGAGCATCCCGTCAAAAGAATCGATGCGGCCTTGATGGATGCGTTGGGAGAGAGGCATCATCAACGGAGAAACCTGCCGGAAAGCGCCCTGCAAGTGAATTGCCCCATTTTGAAACTTGCATGATTGAGGAGAAAAAGGGATGCTGTCCGTTTTATCTGATGGACGTGGCAAAGCGTTTAGCTGAAAATCCGTCAATTTTCTATGGGGGACTTTATGAAATCAATTTCCAAAAAGCTGGCCGGCATTGGCTTGACGCTGTCCATGGCCGCTTCAGCGATGGCTGCAGGACCGTATGACGGCATTTATCAGTCTGTATCAAGTCCCAGTACTTATGCCTCGGTTCATCAAAATGGGGCAAGCCTGATCGTGGCCTTGTTCACGATCAGCGGTGTCACTGGAGTTTCCGTAGTTGGCACTTTTGGCAAAGTCACCAATGCCAATCTGGACACTTGGGTTTTGTATCAGGGCGCGATGATCGGTACCCATGCCGCGTTGACAGGCGAAAGTACTTTTCATGCCTGTTCGCCCAGTATCGACTTTGATATTGATTCGAGCGGCAACGCGCTCATTACGGTGACCGCCCTGGCCAGAACTGCGCTGGGCGCCGCTCAGAATGTGGTGTGTGATGCAGAAACCCGCATTGGCGATACGCTCAAATTCAATCGGGCGTTCTAGAAAAAAGGGTAGCGTCCCCTTTTACCTTTTATTCAGCGTCGGGCACCGACGCGGCGGTCGTTTTGGTTGCGGCGCTCTTGCTCACGATAGCTGGCGCGGGCTGCAACACGGCGCTCATGGGTCAGGCGGCGGCCATTGGCACCACGGTCTTCGTTGCGCCGGCACTCAAAGCCAGCCCACTCTCTGAAGCTTTTGATTTTTTTCATGATCTTCCAGGCGTGGTGCATGGACATGTAATAGGTCAGCCCCATGGCCATGAAGGTGACAAAGGTGATCCAGTCAGGCACCTTGAGGTAGATGCTGGCAATGCCGACCAGAATGCACACCAGGTGTGAGGCCAGAATGATCAAAACGGTGCGAGATGCACCAAAGCCAGCCAACAACAGAATGTGATGCAAATGCTCGCGGTCGGCCGCAAAAGGCGAGTGGCCACGCAGCATGCGCCGGGTCATGATGGTGACGGTGTCAAGCAGTGGCACGGCAAACAGCCACAACGCCGATACCGGGGTGATGGCGGCGCCTTCGCCTTGCGACAGCTTGATCAGGTACCAGACAATGGCAAAGCCAATAAAAATAGCGCCACCGTCGCCTAAAAAGATGGCGGCGCGCTTGCGGCCAAAGAAACGGGAGTTGAACACCAGAAAGCCGACCAGGGTGGCAACGATGCTGGTGAGTTGCAGCGCCACTGCAAGGTGATCAGGGTAGGCCATGAAGGCCAGGGCGGCAAAGGTCAACGCCGACAGGCCACCGGCCAGACCGTCTACGCCATCGGTGAGGTTGATGGCGTTGATGGCGCCCACCATGCCGACCAAGGACACGGGTACGGCCAGTAGCACGAGCGAGCCGCCGATTCCGGGCAGCAGCGACCCAAGGTTGTCGATGCGAACGCCGCAGTAGACGATGGCGGCCAGACAGCACACCACCTCAACGAGCAGGCGCTTGGAAGCAGAGACCTCCCAGCGGTCGTCCACCAGGCCAACCAGCAGCAACGGTAAACCCAGGGCAATCAACCAGGTTCCGTCTTGTGCTTGCCAGAACGGGAACGCCAGCCAGAGCGCCACCAGGGTCAGGTAGATGGCCAAGCCGCCAACCAGCGGGACGACACCAGTGTGGCGCTTGCGAATGCAGGGTGCGTCAACCAGCCCGCACTGCACCGCGAGTGGCATTAGCGCAAAGATAATGAAGACCGACAGCAGAAACGCCGCCGCCATGGATGCGAACATCTTTTTCCTCCCTGAAACCGTATCTGTCAGACCAACCCAACCATCGGTCAGACTAAATCAAGTATTTTTTGTTATTCGAGCAAAGACTATTGTAGTTAGCTGAGCAAGGATCAGGCCAGATTGGCTGCTTTTGAGTGGGCCGTGCGTGGTTTTTCTGCACTGGAGGGCAGCGTCCGTGCTGACCAGGCCATGGCCAAAACGACAACGATGGTCAGCGCGTTGGCTGGAACCTGGAGGTTGAAGTCAACGGTGCTGTGAATCAGCAGGGCCGTCACCGCCATGGTCGCGCCAAAGGCAATGCCCCAGGGTAGTGGTGATCGGCGGCTGGCCAAGGTGCGCAGGGCCACCCCCAATGTCAGCGCCACCAGCAGGCCCAAAATGCCCAGTCCGGTCAGCCCGAAGTCAGTGGCGATTTCGACAAAGTCGTTGTGGGTGTGGTCGACAAAGCTGTATTCGTATTGTGGGCTGCGGTAACTTAAAAAAATGTTGTAAAAACTGCCGCCTCCGGTGCCCACAAGCGGGTAATCGCGCACGATGGCCAGTGCCGTGCGGGCAGCCTCGGAGCGGGCTTCGATAGATTCTGAGGCACCGCCGTCTGCAATGCGGACTTCAGTGCCTTGAATGCGGTCGACCACTTTTTCCAAACCCACCCAGGTGCCGATGACCAGCACGTCGATGATGACCAGGCTGGCAATGAGTACGATGGTTTGCGGTGCAGTTTTGCGGGCCAGCACAATGGCCATCGCACCCACAATGAGCATGGCGGCAAAGAACGCCGAGTTGCCCATGCGAGAGCGGGTGAGCACCAGGCCAATGACCATGATGATGAGCAGCAGGCGCAGGCGCATTTTGGGGCTGAGCACAAATTCAAGCGCTGCCAGGAGCCGCGTACGCCAGCCATGGTGGCGCACGGGTCTGCCACTCAGGCGCGCAAGCATGAGGCCAATGCCGATGGACAGCGTCATGCACAGGTACCCGGCGAGGTGGTTGCGGTTGACAAAGCTGCCGATGGCGTCGTGATGGGACAGGTGGACGAAAAATATCTGGTAATCCGCCTTGATGGACAACAGCACCACCGCCAGCACGGCTTGGGCAACACCGCTCCAGACCAGTGTTTGTGCCAGGATGTCAAGCCGGCTGGCCTGGCGCACGGTTAGCGCAGCGAGCAAAAATGCGCCAAAGTAAACGAAAGACAGGCTGGCCATGACACGCGATTGGTACACATCGATCGACAGGGTCATGGCGTCGGCACCTGCCTGCGCGGCGGCTGCCTGCGGCGACAAGGCGGCAACCCAGTTTGGCGGCAGGGGCAGGGTTTGCAGCCAGGACAGGCTGACCATGCAGGCCAACAGCACCAGCGGCCATTTGAACAGGCTCAGGCGTTGCCAGGCCAGCACCGGGTAGCGCCACCACGCCAGCAGCGCACCCAGCAGCAGCACGCTGACGATGAGCAGAAGCAGGCCAATGGCCCAAAAGCGGTTGCTACCCAGCGGCAGTGGCGCCCAAACCAGCAGCGCCAGCAGTCCGTAAAAGACCCAGCGGTCAGCAACGCCTTGGGCGGGATCGGTGGCTGGCCAGTGGGGCATGAAGTTCAGGATCCCGGAATGATTGCACTTAAGGCTGGAGAGGGTCAATGGAGCGGACAGATTATTACCGCAAGCGTGCCATTGGAAAATTCCTGCGCGTGAACTGACGGCACTGAGATCCCCATGACCCGGACTTTGATCGCACGCATCAGCGCAAAGCGCGTGTGCAATGCGGTGGTTCTAGGGCAACAGCCTGCGTAGCTCGGGCGTTGACACGTCGTCTATATGTCGGAATGCGGGAGCAATCTTGGTGATTTCCGCAGCCGATACCCCGAATTGTTCAAAGTAGAACCTCCATTTTATCACCGGCCTCCAGACTTCGGCCATCAGCTGCGCGGCTTGGGACCGTGTGAGGTTGAACTTGGCGTGCGTAGCGAGGGCGTTGTCCAGCGTAGCCAGTCGCCCTTGCGGGCCAACGCCCAGATGCAGAAAGCGCTCGGTGGCATGGCTTGCGCGGGGCAATACGTAGTACAACGGGCTCAGGCGCCATCCGCGTAGTTTGGGGTCCCACAGGAAACCGTGATTTCGAAGTTTGTCATCGTCGTTGCTGACGAAGATGTTATAGATCAAGCGCTTGTAAAGCTCTGCATTGTCCGCGCGGATGAAATCTATATGGCAATGGTCGCGTACCGCTTGAGCGAGGTCGGTGTAAGCCTTGGTGCGAGATTCGGTTTCGTCACAAGCCAGCATGGTCAGGCCGCTGACGAAACCCAGACGTTGCTCGACCCGCATGTCGCCCGGCTGCGTGAGAAACAGGTCATTAACGGCAGCTGGTTCAGCTGTCGGTGTGAGCCAGTAGCGGTCAAAGCGTCTAATGAGCATGACCTTGCGACGGCCGAGCGTAAAGGTGTGGAGTGCGGGAACGTGCAAGCCTGCTTTTGCGGCTAACCTCAGCGCGGCGCATTCAACGCCGGGGACATCGAAGCTGTCCTTGCGACTGGAAAACTTGGCTAGCCACAGCACGCCGCGCTCATCTCGTACCGATGCCGTGGGCCTTGCGCCACCAAGTACGGTCCCTGCCATAAAGATGGCTTCTAGGTTCGCCGGTACAGGTTGCCCTTCTTCGAAGTGGTCGGCAACCTCCATGAGGTGCGCGAGGTCGTGTGGGTAATTCGGACCTTGACTTGGGCCGTCGTGGATGCTGGCGCGGATGTCGAGAGCACCAACGCGGTCACTGCCGGCGTGCAGCAGGTACTGGGATTCCGGCAGGCTATTGGCCGGCACCTTGAGTCTAGCTTCAATGATGCGGCGTCCCCAGGAGTCTGGAGCAGCGTCACGAATGCCGCCGAAGAGTGGCAATTGTTTGGCCGGTAGCAGTCGCTTGCCCAGCACATCTTCGCCGGCGCGCAGGCTTAGGCTCACTGGGTCGACTTCCAGTGCGTCTGGTCGAAGTGCATAGCGCGTGCCGTAGGCGAAGCTTGAGGCTTGCACCACGTTGCCTTCTTCGGTCATCAGCAATTGCCCGCAGGGTTTCCACTCCTGGCCAAGGTGGGCGAAGACCATCAGTTTTGACTCTTTAGCGGCCATAACGGTGCTTTGTCAAAAGTCGAGTTCTTCTCGTTCAGCCACCGTCAGATCACGAACTCGTTTGGTTTTTTCGCGTGCGTCAAGCACCCGCAAGGCAGGGTCCTTTTCGGTCAACAGGTCCAGCAGGGTACTGCTGGGCGAGATGGCTTCGAGATAACGCAATACTTGCCCCAACGCGAGTCCGGGGTCTCCCTTTTCAAGGCGATACACCGTGTTGCGGGATAGTCCGGCTCGCAATGCGGCGTCCGACTGTTTGACTTTTCGGGCCAGGCGCAATCGGGCGAGTAGCTGCCCCAGGTGAACACACGCCTCGAGTTGACAAGGCGAGAGGATGGCGGACTGGCGGACTTTCATGAATTTAAAAACGAGGATTATATCATTTATCTACGATTTACCGATCATTAAACAGGCAACAAAAAAGCAAACATGTTTCTAAAAACGAGCTTAGTATATTTAATACTCGATTTAAGATGCAATCGTGGGATTGTATCAGTCGATTCGTCGAGTGGGAGGAAGACTCAAATAAATCTTTGCAGATTCCTTATCAGATCACACCAGGAAACACAGCAGGTGACCGACTGGTGTAAGAGGTCATTCTGGCGTCGTGACCGGTCGTTCTGGTCAGAAGCTCAAATCGGTCACCATCGACCATAACGGTTGGCCAAGATGAATCCGAATCACCGATCACGGCCTTCCACAATATCCATTGAGGTCTCAATGTCGGTCACGCAGACCATTGCGTGCAGATCTTTCACCCTTACAAGTCTACTACCCACTCAAAAGAGCTATTGGCTTTTGGTTGGCAATATTGTGGTAGCAACTCTATTCAGGACATGCGATCATGGCAGTTGAGATAATCGGTTAAAAGTGCTCTTGGTTATTTAAGATAATGCCATGAAAGCGGGCATCTTATTGTTGTGTCAAATTTCATGTTAATCAATAGTTAATTAACTTTATCTGACTTAAAGATATATATAATTATTATATATTAAATATAAATTAATAGCATATATAATATATCATATAATGTAAATTATATAAAATTAATAATTTATACGTATAGTCGAAGGGAAAGACAATGTTCCGTTGCGTGCCCAGGAAAGTGGTGTCTTTGGTGCTGCAGCAAGATGGGATCTTTTTGAGTCTTCATTCCGGGTTATGTAACTTTCATTCCAGGTAATAAGGAATTTTGTTCCAGTTATGTAACTTTCATTCCGGGTAATAAGGAACCCGTTTGTAACTTTATTACATCAAGGGGTCTGACGAGGCTTTTTGCCTCGTTTTTAATGAACACAAACTGCACCAGTTTGGTGCAGTTTGTGTTCATTCCGGTATTTGCGATACTTTTTACCGGACCCTTTTTTTCATTCCGGTATTTGCAACATTTTTTACCGGACCCCCCTCGTTCATTCCGGGTAATAAGCACATAGAGGGTTAATTCGAGTCGTTCGTCCGATTTTTTGGGACGCTTGCCGCGATTGATGCAAGACCGGGACCTGAGATGCCTGGTCAGGCGTTCACGGGTTCATGGCATTGAAGTTTTGAACGCTCAGCCTGCTTGTGCGAACTGAGTGTGCAACCATGTCCGAGTCATTGGTCGACCCTGCGCCTGGTCTGTCGACGCCAGTCTGGCTCATTTGTGAGTTTTGTAAGTTAATGCGACAGGCAAGCGCCTCAGAATATTTCGTCGAGTCGGTAATGCATTCCAGATAATATCGATGTTAATCAATAGTCATTAAATGATTAATATCATTTATTAGCTGGAGTATTGTATATAAATATAGATTGTTCCTGACACTCTGCCTGACGCGTCTGTTGACGGGGAGCTGCTGCCGTTGTTCTGACATCGGTCAAGCTGTGTACGTTTCAGGGTCGAGGTCGGATCGACTGGCGACATGGCCAGAGTTCATCGCCGCGCACCTTTTGGATCAGGGAGCCATGCCGTCAGAACTTTTGTTGAGTGGCTATCCAGCCTGTTTTGACGGCAGGGTTTGAGCGAGTCCAGCTTGCTTCGGACAGAGTTGCGGTCCCAAGGATGCCGCGTTTGCATCCTCAAGAAGTTAACCCTTGATCCAATAGATCAATAGAACCTGCCGCCCGATTGCATCGCCTCTTCACTCACCACGCGGGCCGCGCCAAGTGCTTTGATCACACCCTCGAGGTCCAATGACATGCCATCGAGCAACACATCGACCTCTTGAGCATCATGCACGTCGGTTGCGCTGTGCACAAATGCTGCCCTCTTGCACGCGGCAATCTGGGTCACCAGATTGTCCAGCGCGGCAATTGCACCAGCCTGCGCTTTGAGCAAGCGCTCCTGTTCGGTCCTGAGATCGACAATGCGCTCACTGAGCAACTCACCGTCGGGAACCTCAAGATGCCTGAATGGCCCGGGCTTGGTGATGCAGCCAAGTTTTTCATCCTGGCCGATCCAACCCAGGTCTTTGGCCTTTTGCGCAATCTGAGACAACCGATCAGGCAACAAGGCAGCACGGCTCTTTGATTGGGGCGAGTTCAGGTAGCGGCCCAAATACCTGCCGGAACACGCCCCGGTCTCATCTCTGCCAATGCCCAGTTTGGACTCGATTTCACGGTGAGACGTGTCGGGCGCGCCAGCCTTGATCGCCTTCATCAGTTCACGCGTCTGGGACACACAGTCCTGATAGAACTTCGCGTTGGCGGGGCGACCCATGCGCGCCTTGCCAGCCTGACTGGGCCTGCGGGATTTGGTGAAGTTGGTGGTGGTTTTGGCGGTGTTGGTGGTTCTACTTTTCATGATCCTGGCCCTTAAAGTTGTGATTGGCTCCCAAGCGCAGCGGCGTTGTACTACAGGCTTGGAGAAACCAAAGGAGCCCAAAATCATGTCAGAAGCTGCAGAAAACGCCAAACTTTTGTGTCACGCGCCGGCAACAAAAACGCCGCTGTCCCCTAAAAAAGACAAATCCAGGCGCGCCGACCCCCAGGCTGAAGCGGCGGCGGCCCGACTGCGTGAGTCCGGCTTGATCGTCAACATGTATGACGAAAGTGGCCCAATGCAGGGTGCAAGCAGGCAAAGGTCAGACCCGTTGGCGGCGGTTTTCTCGCTGCCTCTGAGCGTGAATCTGGTTGAGCGGCTCATGCGCTTTCCCATGATGTCCATCACACCCCGGGGAACAGTGACCTCGCGTTCGGTCAAATACGCCTTGGCGTGCCAGCACGATCTGACGATCTGGCATGAGCACAACGACGCCCATGGCGCACTCAATGAGTTTGTGCTGCACAGCAGCAACGCCAAAGAGGAGTTCAGCTTCTTTGTCCTGTGGGCTTTGAGCCGGGTGTTGCCCGAGTTGTACAAAAAACTCATTGGCAACACCTTTGGTGTATGCACACCGCAGCGCGCTGCGACGCAAGAAGTGCTGCCCAGACCGATCGCCTACGATGCACTTGAGCCTGACTTTGAGTTTCGTGATGGGCAGGTGCTCGCACGCGAAAGCATTCACCCAAGTGCCCTGGTGCATACCTTCATCTCCGGCGCAACCGGTGTTGGCAAAACCTATGGCGGCGTCAAGCCTTTGCTGCAGAGTTTTTTGCATTATCAAAACGCACAAGCCCAGTCCATGGGCATGCTGGTCATTGATCCGAAGTCCGAACTGCTTCAGGTCTGTGTCGACGAACTGGCCAAACGCGGCCAATCGCAGCGGCTGTTTCGACTCGGTGACGGACACAAACTGAGTTTTTTCAAGGAAGGCGATGACGCAGGACTGCAGGAGCGTTACCGCACCTTGGCCAAGGTGGTGGACATCCGATGTGCGGGAGATGCTGCCATCTGGCAGGAAAAAGGCCACCGGCTCAATATCAATATGCTGACCAGTGATCGCAGTTTCGAGCGCCAATGCGGCGTATTGCTGTGGGGCGTGGTGCGCTCGCTACTCGAAGGATTCGATTGCACGCAACACTCGCAGTGGGCCAACCTGCTGGCCGTCTACAAACTGGCGGCCAATAGTCGGGTCGATCTGGAGCGGGTGTACGCCATCTCGCATGTGCTGCTCAAACTTTGTCCGCAACAGCATGCATCGCCTCTGGGGAGCTACATCAGCGACAACGAAATGCACGTGCAGCTCAACTACCGGATCAGCAATGCCGAAAAAATGTGCTCGGATCTGAGTGCACCAGAAATCACCAACGTGATCTGCACCGACCTGTACCCGAGAAGCACACCCGAGCACTGCAGCATCGAGGATTTGCTTGAGGGTGCCAAGGTGATTGTGCTGCAGCCGCGGGCCAACTATTTTGGCGACATGACGGGTCGGTTGGTGAAGTCACGGTTTTTTGCCGATGTGCTGATGCGCCGCAACATGCTGCGCCCGCTGGCTTATGTGGCCGATGAATTTCAGCGCTTCATCACCTCCGACCGCGACACCGGTGAGCAGTCCTTTCTGGATCGATGCCGCGCCTACAGAGTCAACTGTGTTCTGTCCACGCAGTCGCTCGCCTCGCTGGAGCATGCCTTGCTGCAAAGTGGTGAAACCTCACCCCAACTGGCAGTCGACATCATCGTGGCCAACTCGCCCACCAAGATGATCTTTCGCTCGCTTGACGGCTTCACCCAGGCCGCACTGCGGCAGTGGATCCCGCCCGCAAGTGTTGGCAGGCCCCACGTTGCGGATGTGCGACCGGTGGCCCAACTGCCCATCGGACTGGCCTACTTCATGTGTGATGGCCAATGGGGCATGTACCGCTACACCAGGAAATCAGCCAACGGCGAATGACAACATATTGATGGCCACAAGTTAACAACCACAAGTTAACGAGCACAGGTGGCCAGAGCAGAAACGGCCGGGGCAAAGAGGTTGACCGACAAGACCCAAGAAGAAAAGGATCCGGTCAACCTCAAACCTCATCACAACACATAGAAGGATCCCGATCATGCAACGCATCCAAGTCTCCATGAATGAGCAGTCTCTGTCGATCGTGTTGACAGGTCCGATCGACGCCGAGTCCGTCCAGGATCTTGGGCATGAGATCGAACTGGGCTTTGAGTACTACAAGTTCAATGAAATCACCTTGAAGCTCAACAGTCCCGGGGGTGATTTCAACGCCATGCGCTCGCTGATGGAGCAAATCAAGTGCTATAGGCGCAAGAACTTGCCCATCCACGTGCACGCCGGGCAAATGTGTGCCAGTGCTGCGGCGTTGGTGCTGGCCAACGCCCACTGGGGCACGCGAAGCGTGCAGATGGACACACAACTTCTGTTTCACTGGTCCAGGACGAGCATGGCATCCGGTATGGTGCTCACAGGGGAGTTGGCAGCGCATTTAGCCAGAAATCTGAGCGCGCACGATCAGGTGATCATGTCGCAGTTGGTGCACAGTTTGTGCGCCGGTGCAGGCGGTGGTTCTGCATTGGTCCATCTGCTCGAGGCACGACTGCATGTGCTGCTGAAGAATTGGCCACAGCAAGAAGCGGCCATGCATTTTGATTCGAAGGAGAATTCAGTCAAGAAACTTGCCTGGGTCAGGGATTTGCAACGCAGCCTGATGCGCTGGAAGGCACAGCCCGATCCGGTAAAAAAAGTATCCGCACTGACCCAATACCTCCAGGACCGCTTTGAGCGCGACTCGATGATGGATTTGCGCCAGGCGTACTGTCTGTGTCTTATCGACAAAATCAATGGACTCTTTCCAATCCAAGGCACCACGCCGGCCAGTGATGTCGAGCACGACAGTGATGATGCTGGGGAGCGGGTTGTTGAGCGCCTGGTTGCGCAGTAGTCAATCGTTATTCCATCGTGATCATTTTTGCGAATCACGAATCGACCAGACCAGATCAGGACGGATCTTGGCCTGGTCTGGTCTGGTTCGGCCTTTGACCATCAAGCCACTCTCTCTATATATATGAGCTGCATGACCTGTCTATAGGACAAGTCAATGGAAAGGCCACCGAGATGAGCCAAAGAACACTGGTCGGTATCGGCATTGAGCAATCGATCCTGACTGTGCACATCGCGCAGACGGCCGAAATCTCTTGCCCGAAGACTTGAATGTTGTTTCAAAGTCACATCTGAAACTCACTTGAACAGGCACCGTTGTCGCATCGGACCACCGGTGATGAATCAACTTGAAGTAATGAGGCGAAAGACACGGTCAGTGTCATGTACCGGGACACAGGGCAGGGTAAACAGCCCCATAGCAAGTCTGCCTGCATCAGATAACACCAACATCAGTATCTGTCTGCAGTTAATTAATGTATCAATATTGAGAAAGAGAAATTTGCTCAATGGCCAGAAAAATGTACCCAAACCGAAGAACTGATACCAATTAATGAAGGTTAGTGTCAGGATTTAGCAACAGAAATGGGCGAATCATTGTCGATGAACTCAAATAAATCCCCCACACCTACACCGAAATATTTGCACAAGCAATCCATTGCTTCGATATCGATTCGGTTGGCTGTCTCCTGGTACAGCAGCGTGATGGTGTTGCGATGCAAGCCAGTATCGCGTGCAACATCGCTAATTTTTAGCTTGCGCTCCCCCATAAAGCGGGAAAGATGACACTTGATCAAGTCACACTCCAAATAATTATTTAACTATAAATATCAAAATTGCATCCTAAACGACAAATCAATGATACAATTTCGTTGTGGATGACAAAAAGATGCTTAAGAAGGCTTTTTGTCACGTCAATTGTGACATCAAACGCTCGGCTGACAAACCTTGATGCCAGATGTTGGTTGCTACTGCAACTCTAGCAATTGTCGACACATTTTTTATTAACCCAACGGAGAGCATTATGAAATTGAAAGAGGTCAGACAAGGCGGCCCATAAGGCCGATGGTCGGTTGGCTTGGATCCAATAGTACAAGTCCAATCGTGGAGAGCGTATCGAATGCAAGTCAAGTTGTTATTTTATTTAATTAATTGGTTATTTTATTTTTTAGGAGTATTTTTCATGTGTATCGTCAGCAAACCCAGCGTATCTTCGTCCACTGCCAAGACTGTTCAATCCACCAGCCCATTTGGTAATCCCAGTTCAATGCCAATCGGAACAAAGTGCGTCCGATCTGTCCAAATTGCTGACCCGGGTTCCAGAGTCCTCAACTCGTGTTTCACGAATCCATATCAGCCTCAGGGAAAGTACCTGGACTATCAGGATGAGGCGTATTGCCTCAATAAGCTGGTCTTGAAAGCTACCTATTACGACCGGGCGCTGACCGCATCCCTTTACGTGTTGCAAAAACCGGTCAATGGCATCACCATTGCCAATCGAAGACTCTCGGGAACTGAGATTTGGGATGAAACAAGGATTGCTTTCGGGGATCTTGTAGATGCTCTGGGAGAGGAGATTTTTCCTGAATCTCAGCGTGACACGTTTCTGCAGTATCTTTCCAAACACGTTCGTGATCCTGAATCACCTCTGAACAGCGAAGGCCAGAGAAAGGGGTATTACATTGACGAGAGAAAGGTCAGCACGCCTCAAGGGTTTGATGCGCTGATTGACAATCCAGGCGGAGCACCTCAGATCATCGTGGATGGTTCGAGCCCAAGGACTCGGGTGGCTCGAGAGGCCGCCTTGTATTCCGTGCTGGTATCAATGCTGCTGGCCGGCGGCTATCAGGCCGCCGATATCTCCAACAGTAAATTGGGCGGGAAATGGGGCAATCCTGATGTTGCCGGCATTCGTACCATTGAGGGCTTTACTGGCATCTTTGTGGAGACCGCGACGGTTGAATTGAAGTTGAGCTCCAATGACTGGCAACGCCAGATCTTTGAGGCGGTTTCACATCGGCGATTTGCCAATCGGTCCTACTTTGCGTATGCCGAAAGAAGATCCCGGGAGTTTGTCTGGCCGCCTGAAATGAGAACCTACGCAGAGGTGTTCAAAATCGGAATTTTGAAGCTCATTCTGGAGGATCAGGACTATGACAATCTGATCAACGGCGATCAGATCAAACCTCTATCGTCCTCGGATGTGGAGATAGTGGAAATCTTTCCGGCACCCTACACCATACCACCGCCACAGGAACAGCTTCAGTTTTGCCAAAACCTTGGCATTTACAGCCTCAAGAATGCGCACTCCTGGGGCAAGGCGGCACATTGAGGTGTGCGCCCACCAACCGGTGTCGGATAAATCGGCACTGGGGGGTAGGGGGGGTATCGGCAATAGTGGGGATGGGCGAAGAAGGTGTCCACGCCAACAATGGGTGGACACCCGTGCTGCAAAGTCGCCGGGCTTGCAGCGCTGCGCTGTCTGCGCAGTCACTCAGGGGTGTCACCGGCCTCAACCACCCACATTCTTCATGCACATCTGGCTCCTGTATTGATGCGCCAACGCAAGGTGGGGTGAAGCCTCTTCACTCCAAATGTCCGACCTTTTTGGCGGGCAAACCATCATCAACTTCAAACTTATCAAGGACTGCCATGCAGGACGAATCAAGGCGGGCAATGACAACATGACTACACCACAGCAACTGGCACATCGCTTTGCCTACATGTTCGAGGGCAAGCATCTGGGACTCTCGATTGCCCGAGGGTGGATGCCTTTGTTTGAGTGCCTGTGTGTGCAAATTGACGCCATCCTGGGCCATGACAAGCTGGGATTTCACTGGCTCCAGATCAAGGAGAAGTTTGGCAGCGGACGTTTCTACTGGAGCGCAAGCCCGCATGGGGATGCGAACCCGTATGCGCCGGTTTGGGTCGACATCCTTGGAGCCCAGGGTGTTCTTGGCCTGCAGGCACAGACTGTGCAGCCAAAATGTCCAGTGAACGAGCGGCTCGATCGGATCGGCCAATTGATTTCTGAGCTCTCACAAACAACCAGCGAAATCTGCATCGCTTGTGGCAAGCCTGCGGCCAAGCCGACCGTGCGCCATGGCTACTGCCTGGTGCTGTGTGCCGAACATGCCGCCTTGTGGAATCAAGGCGCGGACCTGGCACCGCTGATCTGGTTTGATCCGACCGAGGAT